>JBCCIX010000462.1:0-3753 GCA_039028075.1 Bacteroidota bacterium
AAAGGACTCTCTTGATTTCTTTATTTATAATGTACTGCCAGGTACAACAAATGCTGCTGCAGTAAAGGCGAAATTTTTAAAAGAAATTATTCTCGGTGAATCCACAGTCAAAGAAATTTCACCTGATTTTGCCTTAGAGCAATTATCTCACATGAAAGGGGGGCCTTCTATCAAGGTTCTTCTTGATCTTGCCTTGAGCAAGGAACAGTCCATTGCTGAAAAATCCGCTAAAATTTTAAAGACGCAAGTCTTTCTCTATGAAGCGGATATGGAGCGTTTGGAGCAGGCCTATCGGAAAGGTAACAAAGTAGCAAAAGACATCATAGAAAGCTATGCCAAGGCGGAATTCTTCACCAAATTACCTGATATCCCTGAAAAAATTGAGGTCGTAACCTTTATTGCTGGTGTCGGAGACATATCAACGGACTTGCTTTCTCCCGGCAGCGACGCCCACTCCAGATCTGACCGGGAGTTGCATGGTCAGTGTTTATTTGAGCACGATAAGGAAAAGCAAAACGAACTTTTGGCGCTGCAGAAACAGCATCCTGATAAAACAGTTATGTTGATCGCTGAAAAAGGTACTATGGGGGTTGGCTCCTCAAGAATGTCTGGCGTAAATAATGTAGCACTTTGGATCGGTAAACCAGCCAGCCCGTACGTACCGTTTATTAACATTGCTCCGGTAGTGGCCGGAACAAACGGTATTTCTCCCATTTTCCTGACTACCGTGGGCGTAACCGGTGGTATTGGTTTAGATCTCAAAAATTGGGTCAAACAATACGATGACGAGAATAATCTTATTGTAGATAAAGACGGCGAACCGATTTTAAAGCAAGTGTACTCTGTAGATACAGGGACTGTTCTTACCATAAACACCAAAACGAAGAAACTTTACAAGGGTGACGAGGAACTGATTGATATTTCTTCTGCACTCACTCCACAAAAGATGGAGTTTATGAAGGCTGGTGGTTCTTATGCAATTGTATTTGGGAAAAAGCTTCAAACTTTTGCCGCTAAGGCCTTAGGCATTGATGCACCCCTTGTATTTGCTCCTTCTAAAGAAGTATCGCACAAAGGACAAGGGCTTACCGCTGTTGAAAAGATCTTCAACAAAAATGCTGTGGGCACTTCAGGGGCCATTTTGCATGCCGGCTCGTACGTACGAGTAGAAGTAAACATTGTTGGTTCGCAAGACACCACGGGACTGATGACTTCTCAGGAGTTAGAAATGATGGCTGCAACCGTCATTTCACCCATTGTAGATGGTGCTTATCAGTCAGGTTGTCATACTGCTTCAGTGTGGGACTCTAAATCTCAGGAAAATATCCCACGGTTAATGAAATTCATGCATGATTTTGGCTTGATCACGGGGCGCCATCCGGAGCACAAATATGCGCCACTAACGGATGTAATTCATAAAGTACTAAATGACATTACCATCGATGACTGGGCCATCATTATTGGTGGGGACTCTCACACTAGAATGTCAAAAGGGGTAGCATTTGGTGCAGACTCCGGTACCGTAGCGCTCGCCTTAGCCACAGGTGAGGCCTCTATGCCCATTCCGGAATCTGTAAAAGTGACCTTTAAAGGTAAAATGAAAGATTCGATGGATTTTCGCGACGTTGTGCACGCTACGCAAAGTCAAATGCTGAAGAAATTTGGTGGCGAAAATGTATTTCAAGGCAGAGTTATTGAGGTTCACATAGGCACGCTCCCTTCTGATCAAGCTTTTACGTTTACGGACTGGACTGCAGAAATGAAAGCCAAAGCGTCAATCTGTATCTCCCAAGATGATACGCTGATCGATTCACTGGAAATAGCAAAAGGCAGAATCCAGATTATGATCGATAAGGGCATGGATAATGATAAAAAGGTTCTTCAAGGGCTGATTGATAAGGCCAACAGGCGTATTGATGAAATTAGATCAGGTGAAAAACCTGCATTAACCCCGGATGAGGACGCGAAGTATTACGCTGAATTTGTGGTTGATCTTGACATTATTGATGAACCTATGATCGCGGACCCCGACGTTCACAATGAGGATGTATCCAAACGATATACCCACGACACCATCCGTGAACTTTCGTATTACAGTGGGGAAAAAAAGGTAGATCTAGGATTTGTTGGTTCGTGTATGGTCCACAAAGGTGATATCAAGATAGTCTCCAAGATGCTTAAAAACCTTGAAGATGAGTACGGAAAGGTTGAATTCAACGCTCCTTTGGTAGTGACCGCTCCGACGTATAACATCATTGATGAACTCAAGCAAGAAGGAGATTGGGAAATACTACAAAAATATTCCGGGTTTGAATTTGATGATGCTGCACCTAAAAGTACTGCTCGTACTGAATATGATAACATTCTCTATCTGGAAAGACCCGGCTGCAACCTTTGTATGGGCAATCAAGAAAAAGCCGAAAAAGGTGACACGGTTATGGCTACTTCCACCCGGCTTTTCCAGGGACGCGTAGTCAAAGATTCTGATCGTAAAAAAGGGGAGTCGTTGCTGGCGTCAACACCTGTAGTAGTTCTTTCGGCTATTTTAGGTAGAACGCCTACCATCGAAGAGTATAAGGTGGCGGTAAAAGGAATTAAACTAACTCAATTCGCGCCTCCTCTTAAAAAATTAACCTCAACGGCAAAGCCTGGGCATCTGCTTTCTTACTAGTATCCTATGAGGGTACTGCTATCTCTATTTGTAACGTTGTTACCCTTTGCTTAAAATCAAAACAGGAAAACTGCACAGCTACCCGGTATTCAATTGAGTTGGACCAGATGAAAGGAAAGATAAGTCCAATTGCACAATGCGCACGATTCTATACTATACGGTGAGTTCATTCAGAATGTAGGCGGTCAAAATATTAAAAGTGCATAACCCTTGAGTTGATGTGTGGTGACGGTAGTAAGCATGGACTTGGCGATCTCAACCTCCTCTGTTACACTTTTAACAGGTACATCCCTACTGATTAACGATTGCCCGCAAACGGTAAGCTTTACACCTGCTTCCTTTAGCTCTCTAATAAGTGGTAAGTTTGGATTATCGACGTCAAACCTCTTTTTAAAAAAGCTATTGTCCATAACTGCATAGGTAGCTGAACCGTGGATAGCTAAAACAACTGTTATTCGGTCCATGTCTGCTCCACTGACCGCATGCAGGTTCAACATGCGAGCAACATTATTTAGACCCCAGGCCACTTCATCCGAGTTTTCCGCACCCGTTACCACGTCAACTACAATCTTGTATTCCATTTCTCTATCGGCGACTACTGTAGCATCGGGAATTTCATAGATACCTCCGTAGTTTTTGATCACCGGGTTAACACGATTTTGACCGTTTGAAGTATACGAGACGAAAAACAGAAGATAAATTATTGACACTCTCATCATTTTATTTGCATTGACATCACGACGGAACTTCACCTCATTACTTGTACTGATCAATTCCCATTTTTCATCTTTCACCTTATTGAAATGATCAGCCAAATTTTATTATAGCCGACTTGGTGCCGGGTTTTAATAGCTTATGATTAAGAATTACTGACATCCGATTAAACGATATCGCTATGTTAATCATAATTCGAAAAAAAAACCTAACAGCCTGCCGGCAAGGCAGGGATTCCGCGTTTAAAAAAAGATGTTTTAGTTAAGTTATTAGTGAGGATATGATTAAATTGGATTAGGGTAAAAAAAATGCCCGATTTAAAAAATACCTCAAAAAAATGCCCAACATTCTCAACATTTTTTTCTTCA
>JBCCIX010000463.1:0-3750 GCA_039028075.1 Bacteroidota bacterium
AAGTTACTTTCTTTAGCTGAAAATGGGTAAAAGAAGCCGCCATAAGCGCCGTCAACGTGTAATTTGTAATCAACTTGAGCTTTCTTTAGCGCTTTTGAAAACAGCTCCGGGTCATCAATGCTGCCGAACATAGTTGTCATCATGTTGGCAATGCAGATGAAGTATTTCTTTCCTTTTTCTTTTTGATCAAGGATAACCCTTTGACAATCCTCATAACTAACTTTTCTAGTATGTTGATTTACGGGTACTTTAGCTAAGTCAAGGTTTAACAAGTTGGCCGCCTTAGAACTTGAATAATGTGCGTCAGCAGAACATAATATCACGATCTCCTTTACGTTAGCCTGCTTTTCCTGCACAAAGAAATTCCTGTACATCCAGATAGCCTGCAGGTTGGCCTCTGTTCCCCCGGAAGCCACATATCCATCAAATTCTCCCTCTCCTTTTAAAATGTCATTGGCACATATGACCATTAACTCCTTTTCTATCTTTTGAGTGCCTTTGAAAAAGCTTTCTGATTTTCCTAACGTATGGCAGCCAATATGATTGGGGTTTTGGATCAAAGTAGATAGGTAAGGTGCAGAGTTTAAAAAAGGAGCTTCTTGATAAAATACTTTATTATCCAGATGTGAAGCGGGCACACCTAAAATATTCTGATCATAGTAGTTAATATTTTCTTCTAAAGCCCGAAAAACACGTTCTTGTATCGCTTCAGGCGATAACTTTTTCCAAGTGGTCATGCTGTTCTTTTAGTGGTTTAACAATGCAGAAAGATCCTCTGCGCTGCCTCCCTCATGCGGGTCAGGTGAGCTTTACGAAGATAGGAAAAGCGTGAGAAAAACTGATGGTAACCTAAAAAGCGTTTTTCGTAGTGTAAAAAAGAGAAAGGTAATCCCTATTTTTCATCTTGGTTGAACCATATATTTAATAAACGGTTATTTTACCGAAAAAATGTCCCCTATGCAGCAGTCGTATCCATTTAAACTCGTTTTGCTATTTTTAGGCTTAACCTTGGGCCAGCTTAACGCACAGGTCCCAACCTGGCAAATTACTGATGACTACACCATCAAGTTTGCAGGTACTAAGGCGGAAGGGACCTTTTCCGGTCTCTCTGGCCAAATTATGTTTGATCCGAACCAACTGTCAGGTTCCAAGTTTGACGTAGAACTGGATGTATCTACTATATCGACAGGCAATAAAACCAAGGATAAACATGCGCGTGGTGAAAGTTGGTTTGCGGCTGAAAAGTTTCCAAAGATCCATTTTACCTCTAGCGAGATTGTTTCACTGGAGGTGGGCTATGAAGCCGTAGGCGAGTTAGAGTTGCGTGGTATTAAAAAGAAAGCTACTATTTCATTCAGTTATTTCGAAGAAGGTGATAAAGCAACGTTTGAAGGTGAAATGAAAATTAACCGCGAAGATTATGGTATCGACGGTAACTTCTTTGCATTTGTTGTGGGAGACGAGTTTGATGTTACCATTCAGCTAACGGCTGATCGAAAGTAACCTATCAAATGCCCGTTGAGCCTTTAGCATTAACCAGAGTTAATATGATATTTAAGGTGTTGGATCAAGCCTTGAAAAGCAGATGCTAGTGCGGGTCATGCCCCTCTTTGTCATTGCCATCTTTACAGCAAAAGGGTAGTTTTTCGTAGGCCAGAGAGTCTCGCTTAAAGTCATCTGCGTGATAGCCTACTTTAGTTATGCGCTTTCTAATTTTGTTGAGATCCGTTTTCTTTGGATTGTAAACTACAGTAACAATTTTGCTTGGGACATCTAACTCTGCGCTTTTCACCCCCTTTTCGAAAGCAAGAGCATACTCTATAGCTTCTTTACACATGCTGCATACTGCCGAAGTCTTGATTTCCGCCCGATAACCCCTGGCCACTTGTATCGATTCTTTCTGGGCTGAAGTTTGGTGGTAGCCAAAAGCCAACCAGACTAGTAGTAATAGTTTTAAAGTTTTCATTTCTAATTATTTACGCGTTTGATTTTGTATTTAATTCCGGCATATACCATTCTGCCGACGATTGGCCCCCAAACAATAGAGGCATCAAAATTATCTCCAAAGGGGTTATCTGGATCTATAATAGGATCGTCTTGTGTAAATCCTAGGAGGTTTTCTGAGCCCAGGTAAATACTTCCCCAACGGTAGCCCCGGCTGACCTGAGCGTTTAGATGAAAGTAATCCGGCGATTCTGCTCGTCTTTGAAGCCCTGTAGGCTTGTCGCTGGTATCAGGGAGTCGCTTTGAACCGTACCAATGTACCGTAATATCTGCCTTCCATCGGTCATATTTCGTAGCATATGACGTGTTCAGAAAAAAGCGGTTCCGCGATACAAACGGCACTTCCTGAAGTTTGCTCGCAATGGTGGTTCTCACGTCATAGAACTTATAGGCAGCTTTGACCTCTAAAAATTGATTCAATGCGTATTTGCCTTCCACCTGGAAGCTGTGCGCATAAGAGTTTCCATTCAAATTATAGATGAACAGGTCATCTGAGCTTTCATCCATGTCATAAATCAATTGGTTTTCGAAAGAGGTGTAGAAGTAGTCAAAAACAAGGTTAAGATCTTCATTTCCAAGCTTCAGATTTGTTACCAGGCTTCCGCCCAGGTTCCAGGATATTTCAGGTTCGGGGGCCTCTTGAACTATAAGCTGCCGACTTGAAATCAGGATATTGCTACTTTCGACTACCGGGTTCGCTATTCGATAGCCACGCCCTGCCGCGAGTCGAATGCTGGTTTTTTCTGAAAGCTGATACCGGGTGTGGAACCTAGGACTGTACAGATTACCATACAGGTTATGGAAATCGACTCTAGCACCTGCTATTAAGGAGAACTTCTCACCGGGAAGGTAGGAATATTCGAGGTAAATTCCGGGAACTATCTCCTGTCTGGAGAATGTGGAATCTGCGTATACCTCTTCGAAATCATCGATTAAAGCGCTGGCCCCAGCTTTGTACTGATGAAAAGAGTCACCTAGTATATTTTGGTAAATGGTATTGATGTACCCGGTTTTTTCAATTCCCTGGTATTCATTCCTGCCAAAACCGGCATCGATATCCGTGTACGATGCGGAGTAAATGACCCCCCAACCTTTGTAAGGTTTATGGGGAAATAACAAACCCGTTTTTCCATACACTTCCAAGCGCGTTGTTTGATTCATAAAGCCATAGGGCACTGACGTTTGGAAGTCATCACCGAATCCGTACCCAAGCTGACCTCCGGCTTTTTCGTCACGCATCACCTGGATTCCCACCTGGCTTCTAAGCCGATCACCCACGAATTTATACCGGTTCATAAGGTTAAACTGTCGTGATTTTGGAAGGTCCAGAAACCCATCGCCGTTATGGTCAATCTCATGGAAGAAGTAGTCTCCATGGAACAAGAAGGCCGTACTCCATTTATCGGAAAGGTTCTGGGCGTGGTTGGCATTTACTTCCATTCTTCCAAAAGAGTTTACATAGCCATTTAAATACAAGGTTTCGCTGGTTTCCGGTTTTTTAAGCTCTACATTAAGCTGTCCCGTCATAGACTCATAGCCATTAACTACCGATCCGGTTCCTTTTCCCACATCAATAGATTGTATCCATGTACCCGGAATATAACTTAGCCCATATCGTCCGATAAGACCTCTGATATGTGGTGTATTTTCACGATTAATCTGAACGTATCGCCCGTCCAGACCGAGCATGCGAATGGTTTTAGCGCCACTTACTGCATCCGTATAGGAGACGTCTACACTAGCATT
>JBCCIX010000464.1:0-3750 GCA_039028075.1 Bacteroidota bacterium
AATAAATGCAGGTTCGGGTCCCTTGTATGTAGTAGATGGGCTACCGATCGACAATTCGACGGTAATTGGAGGGACCGGGCAGGAAATTGCAGCCACCAGGTCACCTCGAAACCCAATATCATTTTTGAATCCTGCAGATATCGCCTCGGTTGAAGTATTGAAAGATGCCTCAGCTTCCGCCATATATGGTGCCAGAGGGGCAAACGGGGTGGTGCTGATTACCACTAAATCGGGCCAATCGGGTCAACTAAAAGTAGACTATAGCGGGCAAATTGGTATAAATGTAGTTCATAACGAACTTGACTTATTAAATGCTCAACAATATTTCGAAGGTATTAATCAATTGATTGAGGATGGCGTTGAGGGGACTTGGCCAATGGTTGAAGCTTTTGAAGGTAATGGTACGGATTGGCAGGACGTAATCTTTCAAGATGCCCTGACGCAAAATCACAACATTAGCGTGTCAGGCGGCGACAAGGCTACATCTTATTTAATTTCGGCAAATTATAACAGCGAAGATGGCCTGATCGAAAACACTTCACTGGAACGGTATACCCTCAGACTCAACTTGGATCGTACTTCAGACAAGTTTAATGTGGGAGTTAATATTACAACCAGTTACATCAAAGATAATTTTGTCCCTAATGGATTTGATGTGAATTTACGCGGGGGTGCCATTAACGCAGCAAGACAGTGGGATCCTACTTTCCCGATCAGAAATGATGACGGAAGTTTTTTTGTCACCGGATTATATGACATTGATAATCCAGAAGCTATCATTACCGGAAATCACATAGACGGAAACCGGTATCGAACTTTGGGAACTGCCTACGCAGAATACTTCCTGCTACCCGAATTGAGTGCTAAAGTAAGAGCTGGTATTGATGTCCTCTCCGAAGACAAGACGGCCTACAAAGATCGAACTACCGTGATTGGAAATTCTTTGAATGGTGTGGCGACAGCCTACAATGCTAATCGATCTAATTATTTGATAGAGGGTACACTGAATTATACAAAGGAATTTGGTGAACATAATCTCACAGCGCTTGCGGGTGTGACGACACAGGAATTTATAAATAGATCGAGTTCACAGGAAGGAACTAATTTTACTACTGACGCTACTCTTGCAGATAATTTCGCTTTAGCCGATCCATTAACCCTGCAAAATTCAAGCGGAAAAAACAAAAACCGTCTTTTATCCTATTTAGCCAGGGTAAATTATACGTATTTAGATAAATATCTGTTCACCGCCTCATTCAGGGCCGATGGTTCCAGTAGATTCGGAGATGGGAATAAATACGGCTATTTCCCCTCTTTATCAGTAGGTTGGTTGTTAGACCAGGAAAGCTTTATGTCCCAATCTGATGTATTCAGTACGTTGAAATTGCGAGCAAGTTGGGGACAAACCGGTAACGATCGGATTGGTAACTATGAGTACCTCCCTACTTTCAGCGGGGGTGCTAACCGAACTAGTTACGTGCTAGATGATCAACTTGCCATCGCTTTTAATCCACAGCGGATTGCTAATCCCGATTTAAAATGGGAAACTACAAGTCAAATAGACATTGGTGTGGATTTTGCCCTTTTTGGCAATAGAATATCAGGTAGTTTTGATTGGTATCGTAAAACTACAACCGATATGCTTCTCAATCTGGCCGTTCCCAGAGAAACAGGGTTCGGCTCTATCCGAACCAATGCCGGTGAGATTCAAAATTCAGGCATTGAGGTATTTTTTAATACGGTAAACTATGCCAGTGGTGATTTTAAATGGGAATCAGATATTAATTTTTACACTCTGGATAATGAAGTAATTGACCTCGCTGGTACCGACAGCCTTATCAATGAATCAATAGCTATTTCTAACGGAAGTTTTGCACTTACCGCGGAGGGGCAACCTCTTCGTTCCTTTTATGGCTATGAAGTTACAGGTATTTGGCAAGAGGGAGACGATTTTGACGTGATAGATAATGACGTTCAGCCCGGGGATTTTAAGTTTCGCGATATAAATAATGACGGTACGATAAACTCGGAGGATAGAACGATTATTGGAAATTCTTTCCCTGATTTCAGTTGGGGTTTTGGCAATACACTCTCATATAAAGGACTTTCCCTGTATGTATTTTTTAGAGGGGTACATGGGGTAGACATGTTGAATGCCAACCTCATGGAGCAGTATTTTCCGAATCGGGCGGGAGCACGTGTCAATAGATTTTCTGAACCTTTCCTTAATCGTTGGACGCCGGATAATCCGACCAACGAACAGCCTTCCTACCTCGGTTTTAGCCGCCAAGCTGCTCAGTCGGTCAACTCCAGAACCGTGGTTGATGCTTCTTATGTGAAGCTACAAACGGTGAGATTAGCCTATAATTTACCTCAAACGGTTTTACCCAAATTCGTTCGGTCTTTCGAGCTTTCACTAACGGGTATTAACCTAATTACATTCTCAGATTACGATGGGTTTGATCCTGCACTCAATTCTGATGGTAGTACCAACTTTCGAATTGACTGGAATACCTATCCGTCTGCCACATCCTATATCCTTGGGCTTAATGTTGGATTTTAAACTCGTATGATTATGCATTTTATAAATAAAAAAATTAGATATTTTTTCCTGATTTCAATCTTTTCACTGGGGTGTGAAGAGGCCTTAGAACCGGAGGTGTTTTCTGACACACTTCCTTCAAACTTGTTTTCTTCGTTAGAAGGTGTAGAAGGAGTATTGTTTGGCGCATATGCCAAAGCCTCACTTAACCGAGGAAATGACGCCACCGCAGAGCTTGCCAATCAAGAATTTATGACGGATATTTCATTTTCAACCGGTGGCGGGGCCGGCGCATTGAATTACATTGACTGGATTTTAGACCCCTCTGCGGGTGGAATTTTCTACACTCGACCCTATGAAGCTATCAGAAACGTAAACATTATTTTGGATGAGCTTCCCAGCGCGGGTATAACAGAGGAAGAAAGAACCCTTATCCAGGCAGAGGCCAGATTCATCCGTGCCTGGACGTATTATATTTTGTACATAAGATATGGCCCGACACCTCTTAGGACTAGTTCCTCCGACCCTTTGGAAATGGAGAGAGCGGATGAACAAGAATATATAAATTTTATAGAGTCTGAGTTTTTAGAGATCATTCCCGATCTTCCAAATCCAGGAGAAGAAAAACAGTATGGAAGGGCAACCAATGGAGCAGCTATTGGTTTGTTGACCAAGTTTTACCTAAATACTCAGCAGTGGCAGAAATGTGCGGATGCTGCACAAGATTTAATGGATATTGGATTTTATGCCCTGTTCCCCAGTTATTTTGGCATGTTTCAAATCGAAAATGAGGGAAATTCTGAATTTGTATGGGTAAGACCAGGGGTTGCCACCATCAATCGGGAAGCAGGTATGAGTTTTATGAATTTCGCATGGCCCAATGATTTTGCCGTGGACACCCGATCCGGATTAGAGTTTTGCGACGGTTGCCGGAATTTCGCTCAAGAATATCGCCTTCATGACGACTTTTATGCCTCATTTGAAGATACTGATACAAGAACTGAACTGATGCTCGTAGAATATGTCAATACCTCGGGGGATACGATTAACATCTTGCCCCCCAATGATAACGTTCGCCCCTTCAAATACTGGCCTGGTGAAGGCGACCCAATAGGGCCAGGATACGGCAATGATATTCCGGTTATTCGGTATGCCGACATACTACTCTCGAGGGCTGAAGCACTAAACGAACTGAATGGGCCAAATCA
>JBCCIX010000465.1:0-3737 GCA_039028075.1 Bacteroidota bacterium
CTTCTCAAGCAGCATACCGATCCTCAACATCTCGGTACTGTCATTAACGGGATCTCAAGGATCGGTCACATGAAAGGTGGGAAGCACGCGGAATGGATTGACGAAGATTTTCCATTTGTACTCACCGAAAAAGCGATGTGGTTTGTCAAGGAAAACCAGGAGCAACCATTTTTTCTCTTCTTTTCATTACACGATATCCATCAACCTCGTGTGCCTCACGTAAAGTTCATCGAATCAAGTGCCATGGGACCCAGAGGGGATGTGATTGCCCAACTGGATTGGTGTGTGGGTGAGCTCTTAAAACAGCTCGAAGACCTGGATTTAAGGGAAAACACACTGATCATACTCACCAGCGACAATGGTCCCGTTCTGGATGACGGTTACGTCGACTATGCACGGGAAATGGTGGGAGATCATCAGCCCGCAGGAGTTTACCGGGGCGGTAAATACTCCGGATTTGAGGCGGGTACACGGGTGCCTACCATTGTGAATTGGCCTGGAAAAGTAAAGCCAGGTCAGTCCGCCGCCCTAGTCGGACAAACCGATTTGCTTGCTTCTCTGGCTACCTTGGTCCAAAGCCCGATCGAGGGGAGCGGATTGGATAGCAGGGATTATTTAGAGGCGTGGCTGGGAAAAGATAAGATCGGTCGGGAATATTTGCTAGAAGAAGCTTATGCCATGGGGCTTCGCTGGAAAAACTGGAAGTACATACAACCTACCCGCGATGAGCAACCCGGCTGGATCACGGCTAAATTCATTGAGGCGGGTTACAGTTCAAGACCACAACTCTACAATCTGGACAACGATCCGGGAGAGCAAAATAATGTAGCGGAAGCCTATCCCAAGATTACCCTACAGCTAGCACAGAAATTGGAAGAAATAATGCAAAGTCATGATTAAGGGGATTTCATTTTACGTGATTGGGGTTCTCTGCGCGGTCATTGTTTTTTCCTGTGTCGAAGAAAAGAGGCAAAAAATTGACTTGGAGGGCAACTGGATGGTCACTTTAGATAGTTTAGATGTCGGTGAAGCTGAACAATGGTGGCATTCTGACCACACGAATGCGGTTGTAGCTAAGCTTCCTGGTTCGCTGAATGAGAATGATCTTGGAAATGAGATCTCTGTAGAAACCCAATGGACCGGTAACATGTGGAATGACAGTGCCTGGTATAAGAGTGATAAAATGAAGAAATACCGCCAAAAGGGTAATATTAAAATACCGTTCTGGCTAAGTCCAAACAAGCGTTACTATGGACCGGCCTGGTACCAGAAAGAAGTTATCATCCCTTATGATTGGCAAGACCGGCAAATCAGTCTATTTCTGGAGCGCCCCCATTGGGAGACTAGCGTATGGGTGGATGATAACCGGGTAGGGATGCAAAACACCTTGGGAACGCCACATATCTACAACTTGAGTGCGCATTTGATACCTGGGAAACATTTGATCACGATTCGGGTAGATAATCGAATTAAGGAAATTGACGTTGGTAGGGACGCGCAGAGTGTTTCTGACAATACACAGACCAACTGGAACGGAATCATAGGAGATATAAAACTAATCAGTGAGCCCCGAGTGGCGTTGGATCAGGTGCAGTTGTTCCCTGATATAGCTACCAACAAGGTCTGGATTCGAGGCAGTGTGAAGAGTGAAGAGCCCATCTCCGGAACCCTTCGGCTAAAAGCGAATGCCCGTCATCATCAAACGAATCAGTCTTTACCCGGCATCGACCACCAGATTACAGTCGATGCTGATGGTAAATTCGAACTTACCTATGATATGGGTGACGATGTAAAGCTTTGGGACGAGTTTTCACCCAACCTTTACACGATGGTATTGGAGTTGCATTCTCAGGGAGGGACAAGCAAGAAGGAAGTATCCTTTGGAATGCGAGATTTTAAAGTGGATGGGAAGCGATTCTCCATTAACGGCCGACCTGTTTTTTTACGGGGAACCCTGGAGTGCGCCATATTTCCTTTGACGGGTTATCCTCCAACGGATGTAGAAGCATGGAAGCGGATATTTCAGGTGATTAAAGACCATGGACTTAATCATATGCGATTTCATTCTTGGTGTCCTCCGAAAGCCGCATTTATGGCAGCTGACGAATTGGGGGTTTATCTGCAGGTTGAAGCCTCAGCATGGACGCAAATTGGTGATGGTGAGCCGATAGATCAATGGATATATCAAGAAGCCGAGAGCATTATTGAACACTATGGCAACCACCCATCTTTTGTGATGATGGCCTATGGAAATGAGCCTCACGGTAAGCACTATGTTGAGTATTTGAGAGGATTTGTAGATCATATGAAAAACCTTGATGATCGCAGGTTATATACCGGTGCCGCTGGTTGGACTTATTTGGAGAATATGGATTACTTCAATCATTTTGAAGCAAGAATTCAGCGTTGGTCAGAAGGGCTTACTAGCGTTATTAATGCCAAGCCACCACAGACCTTTTTTGATTATGATCAGAAAATCCGGCAGACGCCCATGCCGTACGTGAGTCATGAAATAGGCCAATGGTGTGTCTATCCAAACTTTAGGGAGATGTCAAAATATACGGGACTTCTCAAACCAAAGAACTTTGAGATCTTTCAAGAGACGCTTGAGGAGAACCAGATGGCTCATCTGGCTGATAGCTTTGTTTTAGCATCTGGAAAACTTCAAACGCTCTGCTATAAAGCAGATATCGAAGCGGCCCTACGAACAAAAGACATGGCTGGCTTTCAGTTGCTAGACTTGCACGACTTTCCAGGACAGGGAACGGCACTTGTAGGGATGCTGGATCCTTTTTGGGATAGTAAACCCTATGTGACAGCAGAAGAGATAAGGCGATTTAATGATGTGACGGTTCCGCTTGTGAGACTTGAAAAACGTGTTTTTAGCAATGAAGAAAAGTTAATCGCAGAAGTTGAGGTTGCACATTATGGTCCGGAACCTTTGACTCAGATCACTCCCACATGGAAGCTAATGAGCACGAATCTGGACGTTTTAAAGGAGGTAACGCTAGCAACCAGTGATATTCCTATAGGCAATGGTAAAAAACTAGGAACTATAAATCTCGAACTGGATCACATCAACGATCCAATTCAGCTCACACTTGAAGTGAGTGTTGCTGGAGAGGCCAATTCATGGGATATATGGGTGTACCCTGCCAACAACGACCCTATTGATTCTGAATACGATTTCTTGTTAGTCAATAAGCTTACAAGTCCAACTCTCGAATACCTGGAAAATGGAGGTAGAGTACTGCTCAACATTTCAAAAGGGGACGTGAAACCTGAAAAAGGAGGTGATATTGGAGTTGGTTTTTCCAGTATATTCTGGAACACTTCCTGGACCAAAGGCCAGAAACCCCATACATTAGGTATTCTTTGTGATCCTAAACATCCTGCGCTGGCTCAGTTCCCTACAGAATATCATTCCAACTGGCAGTGGTGGGATGCCATGAGTCACTCGAATGCCATTGTGTTGGACGAGTTTATCCCAGATCTCGACCCCATCGTCCGCATTATTGATGATTGGTTTGAAAATAGAAGAACGGCATTGATTTTTGAAGTAAATGTGGGGGAGGGCAAGTTGCTAATTTCTGGAATAGATCTTCACACCGATCTGGAAAACAGACCTGAAGCAAGGCAGTTAAGACATAGCCTGGAAAGATATGTTGGAAGCGACCGTTTTACACCAGAAGTGAACTTAACTTCTCAACAGGTAGTCGGATTGTTCACCAATTCAA
>JBCCIX010000466.1:0-3726 GCA_039028075.1 Bacteroidota bacterium
GTTAGTTGGTGGGCTAAACCATCAAATTGAACACCATCTATTTCCAAACATATGCCATATCCATTACAGGCATATTGCGCGTATAGTCAAAGAAACCGCCCGCGAGTTTGATGTGCCTTATTACCATCATAGAACTTTCCTGGGCGCAGTACGAAGTCATTTTAAGCTTCTGAATCAATTGGGCACCGGCAAGTAGGATGGGGGTCTATGGCCACCACATAATTACTCACTCAATCAAAATATTATACACTGTGCCGCTGGGTCGTATTAAACGACTTGACTTCCTGTTGAAAAACCGTACGGAACCTATATTCAGTACATTGTCGCAGCAATTGCTGTCATTACTGAAAGAAATGTCAACCGCCAAGGTATCCACTAGCGCATCATTGTAATTCAATAAAATGGTATCCGGTGGTGCCGCAAGCGGATCTTCGTACAGTAAAGCTACAGTGTAAACAGTGTCTTCATCTTGAACTATCCGATTTGCTTCAAAAGACGTACTCTGAAGATCAACAACTTCAAGCTGACTCAGATCAGCGAATATTTCGTTATTATTGATGTCAGTAAACTGAAATTGAAAATCAAATTCGCTTACACATTCATCACACTTATCACAAGCACTAAAAATAAAAGCCAAGCATAGAAGCAGGGGCCTTACGCTCTTCATTCCACTAAAATCTTTTTAAAAAACTTAAAATGCAACTACCTAGAAATAAGCCAGATAACCTACTCTACATATTCTTGCCTTTTAACCAGCATGAACCAGTTGTTATCTAATTCGAGATAGCCATATTCATAGCAAAAATAATAGGTTGCGCCTGCTTTTGTGGTATAGGTATTGGTATGATAATTAAAATCAAATCCTTTTTCAATGATTTTATCTCTACGAAGCTTGGTTTTCCCGGAGGGGTTAAGTTTTAAAAGGATTCGTCTGTTTTTTCTTAGAATGTTATTAACATTTCTAATGTAATTGTTTGAATCGCTGTTGAGTTTGTTGTTATGTGAATTACGGCATTGATCTGAGCAAAATTTTTTGTCATATCTGCCAAATAGTTGAGTTCCGCATTCCAAACATGATTTAGTTTCCATAAATGACTTATTTCAATTTAGCCCGCCATGATATGCCCGCATCGATAAACCAGTCCGAAAGGCCATCGTTCTTTCCGTAGCCTGCGGAGCAGTCTAACATTAAATCATTATTCAGAAAGTAGCCCAGTCCGGTGTCCCAACGGGTGGTGAGATTTCCGTTTGAAATAGTACCATAATTTTCTATAAAACTCCCTAGCCGATCACTCAAAGGGAATGAAATATTAATCACATAGTTACCTGAGGTACTATTATCATTTCCGTTCCAGTTCAAAGACCAGTTAGTGGTTAGTCCAAAGGTCTTCGATATGTTTTGGCTGTGAATAAGCATAATCCTGGGAGCCAGGTCTTCTGCATTGTAGTCTTCATCTACCACATTAAGGGCGACATCTGTCTGGAACCCAAATGAGGGTTTATAGCCCTCGCCACTCACAATATTATACCGAACACTAAGGTTCAAAAGGCTTAATCCACCAAGCTCTGCGCTGATATTATCATCGAAGTCTGTAGTCGATGAATTGAAATTAAAGGTTGCCCTTAACTCAAAGTCTTCAAGTAAACCATAGCGGAGAACGTTAAAAAAGTCTGTGCTATGTCCTTCGACGTTCAGGTCGTTGTCATCAAACTCCGAGTAGGTAACTCCGGATTGAACCTGAAATACGTATTTACCCGTTGTAAATGGGCCCACCGCTTGGCCAGGTCTGGCTGTTCGTATGGTTTCGCTGTACTGAGCATGCGTCAGATGACTTGTGACAAAGACTAAAAAAATCGAAATAATATAATTTTTCATAGTCCGAAATTTAGTGATTTTAAGCGAAAACGATAATAATACTCGGAGAACTCAATTTCAGTAGCGGATTACTTGTCTTTTCAGACGTTTTGCCTCAAAGTATAAGGTTATTAGCTGGAGCATACTACTTCGAAAATGAGAGATTGATAGGAACTTTCACCATAGTTTGCCATTTTCCGTAGCTATTTATGATTCAGTATTACGGGCATCTGAAAAAATATTTTTTGATTTAGAATCATTTACCAAAAGCACAACCCATTGGCGGGGGTAGATTTCAGATTCAAACAAAAATATATCTTATACACTCAAAAAGACGCTTTTTGTGGGTCATAAAATTTATTTAGCTAGGACCGATCTCTGAATATATCCGACAACAAACGTTTACAAACGTAATTTAAGCGAATACAAATAGTTACTAAACGAGTGGAACTTTTACGGCTCCTTTACTTTGCCTCAGTCAAAATCGAATAACGCGATGAGGCATTTTTTTTAATCTATTCATTAAACATTTAAAATTCAAAATCATGAGAAATCTAAGAAACAGCGTACAACTAATTGGAAGGCTTGGTAAGGATCCTCAAGCAAAGACATTGTCTAGTGGTAAAGCCATGACTGTATTTTCAATCGCCACAACGGAGGCGTACAAAAATGCGGACGGAGAAAAAATCGAAGATACGCAATGGCACAACATCGTAACCTGGGGGCGCAAGGCGGAGATCGCAGCTGAGTACTTGAAAAAGGGACAGGAAGTGGCTATCGAGGGAAGGTTAGTCCATAGAAACTACGAGACAAATTCAGGCGAAAAGAGATATATAACGGAGATCAATGCTAACGAATTAGTGATGATGAGTGGGAAAAAGTGATTCGTAACGGCTCACTAGTCGCTGGCTTCTGGTTGTCAGCAACCAGGGGCCAGTTAATCTGGTGTCGTATCACAGATCAAATGACGATATGCTTTTTTGACTGTACTCACGATCGAACAACCTTACTAGGCCTCGAAGGCTTAGTAAGGTTGTCATGAATCACTGACTTGCGTAGATATAACCATCAATTGAAGTGTGACATAACACTAGTGTGGTTCGGCTATAGAGATATTCATGGGTACTCCTAGTCGGGCCTTTTTATATCTAGGATCGTTCGACTTTAATGTGCGAAACTCCGCAGCCGACATGCCTACCCGGTCACCATAAATTTCAAAATATGCGGCCTTCGCCTCGTCCAAGACCGAGATGAACGCAGCTTGTGAGGTTCCTCTGTTCGTTTTAATAGACACCACGGCTTTCAAGCTATTCTCACTTAACTCCTTGGAGTGGTAAGGATTTAAGATGAATTCCTTGATTTCCGTTCTTAGATTTTCAGCTGACCGTCTGGGAGAATCCTCCACTAAAAGTTCGTCATTTGAATTCAACAAGATCTTGAAAAGATTTCTCTCTTTAATGCGAATGTCCTCTGCCAGGTTTTGTTCAGGAGGAAGTAAGAGATCTATACCTTTGTCATGGACTATGGTTGTGGTCAACATAAAAAATAGTAGGAGTAAAAAAGCAATATCTGCCATAGAACCACCATGAGCTATTTCTGAACTACGTTTTTTCGTTACCATTTTAAGAGGATAATGAGCAACTTCCGTTTTAGTCACACTCATTCGACCTAATGTTTACTTTTTAGCGAGCAAGCGCTAACAGCTTTCCCATTAATCGAATTTGTATACTTTTGCAACCGATGATTTTTTTAAACCCTGGTTTCCTTTATGCACTAATCGTGCTGGCCATCCCAATCATCATTCACCTTTTTAATTTTAGAAGAACCAGGAAAATTTACTTTAGTAATACGCGATTCCTAAGAAAGGTCAA
>JBCCIX010000467.1:0-3723 GCA_039028075.1 Bacteroidota bacterium
AACAATATAGTTTTGATGAAATACGTGGCAAAACAGGTGACCGTAGTGCAGCTTAACTTCTAACTGATCATCAATTTCAGGGGGTAACTTTTCAAACCAATCCTTTTCGTTACGAGGAAAAGCAACATCTATTGACATCATGGGGCCCACCTTTTTTTGATGAATAGCATGATATCTACCTATCGCACTTCCTGCGACAAACCTGTGTAACAGGGCTTTTTCCCCTTCTTTATCAGTACATTCAAAGAAGTCTCCGTCATGATTCTTAAAAAATTCTGTAAAGTATGCCCTGGATTCCTCAATAGCTTCATCAGAAGTCTCAATAACCCAGTGATGTTCGTACAAGTCACGGAACTCTTCCATACGTTTTGGAAGATGGTTTGGCCAGAAATTACTCAAGAATTGCATTAACCTATCGGAAAATTTACTGGGCAGGAATTTAAACTTTCCTGCTATTAAATCTACCTTTCTCTTAAGGGCAAATAGGTTGGGAATATAGCCCGTACCCATTTTACTAATGACGATAAAGTTGTCCTTACTGTATTTTTTTGTGGCGTCATAACAGTCACGATGTAGATAATCACCTGTGGTTGGTAGATGTTTAAACGTAGAAAGTATATCCCGTCGAATTTGCCATAATACATCAGGATTATTGGTGCCAACATAGAATACTTTGTGGCGTTTCGCTGCAGGGTAGGTATCTACACGGACTGCAAAAACAGCTATTTTACCCGCAGATCCTGAGGCACCATGCAAACGTCTGATATCAGCATTAAAACGTGCCGGAGTGTCAGCATTTATATCTCTTACGCGTTGTTCGTATTCATTATCAGAGGCTAATTTATCCAGAAATTTTATTTGATCGGAAGTGTAGTTTTCATTCTGTAGATTGGTTAGTATTTCTTCAGGGGTATCACCTAAATCGATACCTAAATCATTAATTAAAGTAAGTTCACCTTTTTCATTAACTTGAGCATAAAGGGATAGCTCAGTGTAGGCGGGTCCCCTTTTAACTAATGACCCTCCGGAGTTATTACAAATACCACCAACGATAGATGCCCCAATTGACGTAGAACCAATTACAGAATGTGGTTCCCTGCCATAAGAAGCTAATTTGTTTTCAAGTCCAAATAATGTACTTCCCGGGAGTCCTATAATCTGCTTGCCCTGATCAATGATATGTATATCATCCATACGCATAGTGCTGACGATAACGATAGGACGATCATAATCATTGCCATCGGGTGTAGATCCACCGGTTAGGCCGGTATTAGCCGCCTGCATGATCACAATCAACTCCGCTTCGACACAGATCTTTAGAATTTCCCAAATTTCAAGTAATGTACCCGGTCGTGCCATGGCTAAAGCCTCACCGGCGCCGTAGCGGTAGCCTTTACTGTATGGTAATTTTTGCGATTTATCCGTTAGAACATGTCTATCGCCACATACCGCCTTCAGGTCTTTAATAAGTTTACCTGTATCTATTGGTCTGATTTCTTCTACAGCGTATTCCATATGCACCCTTCAACCCATTAAAATAGTATGCCAATTCAGCGCTAACAAAGAAAAAGTTTTAAATTAAACGATCCTAGAAGATCAAAAACTTAAAACTAAAACTATCCTATGATTTGATATTTGAGCTAGAAATTAGCTACAAACATATTTAGATTTGGGAATTATTTTAAAAACCAAAATAGGGATGATGAACCTCAAAGCTATTTTTTTCTACATACTGATGCTTTGTCTATGTATAAGGTGCTCAAATGACGACGAATCTGAGAGTGATCCAAGTGTGTTTGATATCAGCTTTTTAAGTGGCAGCTTGGATAATCCTAAAAAATGGAAAATCACAAAAAGAAGCTCAGACGAAGAAGATGATCATCCCTCTTGTAAGATAGAACATGAGAAAAACCAAGACAATTTTTGGTTCTTTTATCTCGAAGGAGATTTTGAATTTAGCAACGGGGAAATAACCGAAGATGAAACCTGCATTTTTGGTGAAAATTGCTGTTCTGACTTGGCCAACTTTAGAGGCAGTTGGTCTATTGAAACAAACCTAGAAGATGGAAAATTTATGCTTGGGGATTCCCTTAGCGTAACTATTAATGAGGTAAGGCGATCAGGCGAAGATGACTTCACTGCGTTTACCCCTAGTGAATTATTATTAAGAACTAAAATTGTGTCTTTAACAAATGAAAAAATGGAATGGGAAGTCGCTGGCGATAACGATGTTGATTTATTAGAACTAAATGTTGAACTATAGTTCGTTTTTTGCGCCCAATCTGCAATTCTTGTTTTAATATCTAACGTAAATTGAGTTAAATATCCCATCTGATCGGCACCGCGACAATTTGAAATTCACCTGTTTTTTCAGGCTACTAAATTACCCTTCGCGCCCCTCGAAATCGCTTCTTATAGTACTTGGAATAGAGATTACTCTCCACCACCCCCAGCGAAGACGAACTGTGTATAAACATAATCTTACCCTTTCGTACAGAGGTCACCATACCCACGTGAGTTACCTTACGCTTCTTCTTACCCGTGGCAAAAAAAACCAAGTCGCCAGGCTGGACTTTTTCCAATTTTACTTTATCCCCGGTTTTGCTTTGTTGGGCAGAGGTTCGAGGCAGGTCATAATCTATGGCCTTATACGAGTTGCAGAGTAAACCTGAGCAGTCCATCCCACTTCTGGTGGTACCTCCCCACTTGTAAGGCGTGCCGGTATAACTACGTGCCGTAGCCACCAATCGATCGATTTTCTTTTGCCTCAGTTGAGCTCGCTTGGCTGCACCACAGGAGCTTAACAAGGCCGCAACGATCAAAAAATAAAGAACCCTTTGCATTTGGTTCAGATTTAAGTTTAAAAATAGCTGCGCTGTGCTAACGATAAAAGTACGAAAAACATTGCCTTATTAGCAATTATGCCACCTTAATCATTAAAATGATCATAGCCAATCTGCCCTTCGCTACAACGCTACAATCCATCTGGCGAATTCAACAGTTCAGTAAACCTCTTTTTTAATACCATCCCAGTACACTGAGTTTTGAGATGTAATTAAAAGGTGGACACATGAAAATAACCTTAGTTTTTTTGCTAGCAACTTTAATTCCTTTCGCAGGCTGGGGGCAATCTAAAATTTCCGGAACGGTAACCGATCAATCAGGAGAAGTCATCATTGGAGCTAATATCTATCTGGAAGGCACCTATGATGGTTGCTCCAGTAGCATTGATGGAAGTTTTGAATTCGACACATCAGAAAAAGGGAATCATTTGCTTATCGCCAGCTTCATTGGGTTTAAGGATGTACAGTATGATATAGTTCTGTCAGATTCGGCAGTAAGCCTTAACATCACCATGACTGAATCGATCAACCGGCTCGAAGCAGTGGTAATCTCTGCGGGTTCCTTTACCGCCGGTGAAGAGACTAACAGAGAAGTACTGAAGCCACTTGACATAGCTACCACTGCCGGGGCTACCGCCGATATAGCCGGGGCGCTCAATACCTTACCCGGAACACAAAGAGTAGGTGAAACCGGACGTTTATTTGTACGCGGTGGTGAAAGCGACGAAACCAGAACCTTTATTGACGGCATGTTGGTATCTAATGCCTACTCGCCGGCTGCGCCTACTACCCCGGGACGAAACAGGTTTTCCCCGTTCATGTTTAGTGGTACAAGCTTTAGTACCGGAGGGTATTCAGCGGAATACGGCCAGGCTTTATC
>JBCCIX010000468.1:0-3700 GCA_039028075.1 Bacteroidota bacterium
AGCCGCCAAGAGTTCAATTTCTGACTTAGACTCTCGCCAAACGGTGTAAAATTTGTAGGATAAGGGTACAATCGCAGCAATACCAACGTCAATAATCGTGTTGGTCAAATGCGTTATTCTAAAAAACCTGTCACTTTGATACGGAAGATAAACTCCTTCTACCACGAAAATCATAATGGGTCGCTGTATTAAAATACTGACCACAACCAACAACAAGAAAAAGTGGATTAAGAATTTAAAAAAGCTTTGGTGGCCCATAAATCTGGCGAACAATACCTCCCACGACACATAAACGACAGTCAATCTAGCCGGCAAACTCCAGATCTGAACCATGAAATTCCGATAATAATCCTGATCATAGGTTCCCCATATAAAAGAGAAAAAAAGAACAAAACCAACCCAGTAAGAGATATGATATTTAAAGGATTGGACTGATAGGTTTGGGTATCGCATTACCCTTTTCAATTTAGATTATCACAATAAAAATTGCCTGTGAACTTCTCGTAAGTTGAAACTTGTCACTCGACGGAGTTTTCTGTAATGAGAATTATGCTTTTTGCATAAAAATTTTGCTCAACCCGACCACAAGTTCAATTATTGCGTCGCAAGAATAGTTCATTCGCAAAATCTAGAGTTTATATTCACTGGCATCCAATAAAAATGAATACAATTTTTAAGATAAACACTCTATTTCAAATAGTATATGTATTCGTTGTTATAAGTTGTAATCCCTTCAAAAGACCTGAAGAGTCCAGGAATGCCGTTAAGGAAGTTACTCCAAATATAGTTTTAATTGTCGCCGACGATCTTGGGTATCCCTATACAGGATTTATGGGCGACACGATTGTACAAACTCCACATCTTGATGCTCTGGCGAATATCGGTACGGTATTCACTTCAGGAATGGTAACTGAAAGCCATTGTGCTCCTTCTTTAAGAACATTAATTACAGGTTTACATGCACAAGAGTTTGACGTAAGACAGGCGGAATATCGGGAGGCAAATCGCGAAAGACTGACGGCAGGAATGTCAGCGGAAGATAGTATCATCTGGGAACAAGACTTCCAATGGCGTTCCATGAGGTATTTCGAAACCCTACCCAAATACCTTAAGCAAAAGGGGTATACGAGCTTCCAAGGCGGAAAGTGGTGGGAATTTAGTTTCGAAAATGGCGGTTTTACGGAAGGCATGAGTACCGGATGGACCAAAGCCGATAGGAAAGCATCTAACTTCTTCTACAAACTAATGGGGAATGAGGGCTTAAAGCTTGGTCGCGTTACGAATCAGCCTGTATATGACTTTGTTGATAAACAAAAGGATAACCCTTTCTTCGTATGGTACGCCCCGGATCTGCCCCACTTTCCGCTGAATGCTGCGGAAAAGTATTACGATATTTACAAGGATAAGGAGCTTTCGGAGTCGGCAAAACGCTATTATGCCAATATTACCTGGTTCGATGACAACGTAGGCGAATTGATCAATTACTTCGAGCATGAAGGTCTTATGGAAAACACGCTTTTTATTTACGTCAATGACAATGGCTGGGATCAAGAGCCGCAAGCTGAGTACAGATATGACTCTTTACGCTGGCATAACGGCGGTCCAAAGGGAAAAGGTTCTTATTATGATATGACGTTTAGAACACCTATTATTTTCACATGGAAAGGAACCATTCCGGCAGCAAAGGTAAAAAACGAGCTTATAAGTTCGATGGATGTTTTGCCTACCATCCTTGACTATGTCGCTATCCGGAGGCCAGAAGATCTGAGAGGGCGTTCATTCAGAGCAAATATTGAAGAGAATACTACTAAAGGGCGTGACATGATTTTTGGTAAAATCACCCAACTTTTTGACCCGGATAACGAAACTTTCATGGGACAACCCGCAGAAGGTTACTGGGTACGTACACCACAATATCACTATGTTTGGGACATTACAAACCAGAAGGAACTCCTGTTTGATATGAAAAATGACCCGAAAAATGACGTAAATATAGCTTCGGAAAATGTCGAGTTGACCCGTGACTTGAGAGAAGAAATTGAAAAATGGAAACAGGAAATCGGGATTTAAAATGTATTTATAAAAGCTTCAAACACTTATGCGCTATCTTTCTTTACTTCTTATGTTATTTTCTATTTTGTTCTGCAGCTGCCATAAAAATAGTCCTGAAGAACAGCAGACCAAGTCTAGCGCACTGCAAACCGCTTTCGAGGACCCTCCGGCATGGGCCGGCGAAGTGATTTGGTATCAAATTATGGTAGAGCGATTTAGAAATGGAGACCCTGCTAATGATCCGACTCGTGAAGATATTAAAGGTACTTATCCTGGGTACATACCCGAGGATTGGTATGTCACTCCATGGACACAAGACTGGTACAAATCTGAAAGTTATTTTGCCGGTATAGAAGATGTCCAAGATTTCTACGGAAATCCTATCACCTCTTTTGCCGCAAAAGCACAGCTAAAAAGATACGGAGGCGATTTGCAAGGAGTGCTTGATCAAATAGAGTATTTAGACTCTTTAGGCGTGACTGCCATTTTTTTTAACCCCTTGAATGATGCTCCTTCGCTGCACAAATACGATGCCCGTCACTGGCGACATATTGATAGAAACTTCGGCCCGGACCCCAGAGGTGACGTTGAAATTATGCATAGCGAGACTCCCGATGACCCAAGCACGTGGAAAATGACAAGCGCAGATCAAATGTTCATTCAGGTAATCGAGGCATTTCATAAGCGCGATATAAAAGTTATACTGGACTACTCATGGAATCACACTGGCCACACGTTTTGGGCTTGGCAAGACGTATTAAAAAATCAACAAAACTCAAAGTACGCTGACTGGTATTGGGTGAAGAGTTTTGATGATCCTGAGACTGCAGAAAATGAGTTCGAGTATAGCGGCTGGGCAGGTGTGTATGATCTACCTGAAATAAAAGAAACTGTTTTGATTGACCACACCAAAGGGGTAAAAGCGTCCGAAGGCAATATACTCTTACCAGAAGTTAAAAATCATATTTTCGCCATAACCAGAAAATGGCTCGACCCCAATGGTGATGGCAACCCCGAAGATGGTGTGGATGGCTTTCGGTTGGATGTGGCCGCTGAAGTACCCCTTGGTTTTTGGCGGGAGTATAGACAGATCGTAAGAGAAGTAAATCCGGATGCTTATCTGGTAGGAGAAATCTGGTGGGAAGTGTGGCCTGATCAGCTACTCGATCCGGAGCCTTTCGTCCGTGGTGATGTATTTGACTCCCCAATGAATTACAGGTGGTACCGGGCTGCTCGACATTTTTTTAATGCGTCACCTGATCCCATCAAACCCTCTGAATTTGTAGACAGCCTAAATTCATTTAGCAGAAGACTGCGACCACAGACAAGCCGTGCCATGATGAACCTTACCGCGAGCCATGATGTGCCGCGTGTACTTACCTCACTCTTTAACAAAAACAAGTATAAGGTAGATACCAATCCCTCCGAAACATCGGATTATAAAATCCATAAACCCGACCAAGCTACCTATCAAACGCTATTTATGTTGTTAGTACAACAATATACATTCGTTGGGGCACCGCATATCTGGGCGGGAGACGAAATGGGCATGTGGGGTGGAGATGACCCTTCCACAAGAAAGCCCCTGATTTGGCCGGATTATGAGTTTGAAGATGAACAAACTCATCCTTTGGGGCGTGAACGACCC
>JBCCIX010000469.1:0-3692 GCA_039028075.1 Bacteroidota bacterium
GAGCAAAAGCCGGGTAGTAAGAAAGTAATACTATGGATAGTGTCTTAAAAATTTTCGCCATCAACTTTTTCCTGTCTAAACGAAACAAATCTATTGAGATACATTCATAGAAATGTGGTTTTTTTGTTCATTACCATTGAGATGAACAAATCGGAATGCCGTTATTTAATATCTATCAGCTTGTCTTGTTCCTGGGAGTGATTAACGGGATAATTATTTTGATTTCATTATCCTCCTTACCTAGGACGTTTAAGAACCCTTCCAGATTCCTGGGCTGGTTTATTCTCGGCTATACCCTGTACGTGGCTAACTGGACCATTTTTCCTAAGGTGGCGGCGCATTTTAATGTGTCGCCTTTATGGTTGCCTTCTCTCTTCTTTTTGCCGGCCTTGACTTACTATTTTACCCAATCTATTACTTCCTCAAAGACTGGTTTGTCAATAAGTGATAAGTTGTTCCTGGTTCCAGGCCTGATTGATACGGCTTATCAACTAATTAAATGGGGCATAGCTCTTGTCAGTAGAAAAGAGTACTACTTTCCGCTCGACGATCGTAACGAGTTTTTCATTTACGAAGGAATTGGTATTGCTTTTGGCAGCTTTTGTCTAATTACTATGTATCGTCATATAAAGAGATCAAATCTCAGGCAAAACCAAACCTACCGCTTTTACAGATTTGCATTTTATTACCTGGTTTTTGTCCTGTTCAGGTGGATTGGGTTGTACTTTGTCGATCTTTTTCGGCCGTCATTACTATTTTTTGAATTGCAATTTACATTTTGGGCAATGGACTTGGGTTGCTTCTTTTTTCTCGGCTATAGAAATCTTGTTGCTCCTCGTAAATACAGTGTGCAAATCCCAGCTACTCCAGTTAGCAATGGGCAAGCCGAAAAGCTCTTAGACATTCTGGATAAAGACAAAGCCTACCTGGACATTGATTTCAAAAGGAAAGATCTTGCAGATGCCCTTGAAACGAATGAAGAAAGGATTTCTAATCTGCTAAATAATGAGTTGGGGGTTTCGTTTTACGAACTCGTTAATACGTACAGAGCAAAAGAAGCTAAAAAACTGTTCGATGACGGTGTAGCCGACAAGCTCACGATGGAAGCAATTGCAAGACAGGCCGGATTCAAATCCAAAGCCACCTTTTATAAGTTCTTCAAAAGTCAGTTCGGCTTGAAGCCAAGGGACTATGTTTTAAAGCGAAAAAGTAAAAGGTAAATCCACTACAATTACATAAGAAGGATAAGCGCATAACCTGAGTTTGAACTTGATGCGATGCCGGACTCCCACCTTCCGAAGCTCGCTCTAGATAGATTTATGGTCCCACTGCGTAGAAACAAAAAACCCTGACGAATTGGTCAGGGTTTTTGGGTGATCCGACTGGGGCTCGAACCCAGGACCCTCTCCTTAAAAGGGAGATGCTCTACCAGCTGAGCTATCGGATCTTCCAACTAAAAAAGCCCTTATTTGGGGGCTCCTTTTTTCAGAGTTGCAAATGTAATAGGCCTATTACAAAAACCAAAACAACCTCATGAAAAAACTCTTAACTTCTTATGTAACCACTTAAGTAATCAGATGTTCATCGTTTCTTTAAAATCACACCAACATTATATATTTGCACGCAATGCGAAAAGCGCTCTTCATATCCTCATTTTTTCTAGGCCCTTTACTGTGTTTGGGGCAAACAACTTCTAAGCAGAAGTTGATGCATGCTGATTCACTTTTTAATGCAAAGAAATACACAGAATCCTTCGAGATCTATGACTATTTGCTTGAGGTGGAAAATGCCTCCAGCCCAGCTATGTTGTTAAAGATGGCATTTATCCGGGAAGGACTGAATGATTACAGCGGTGCTTTGTATTATTTAAATACTTATTATCTCAAAACCTCTGACCGCAGAGCATTGAACAAGATGGAAGAAATGGCCGCCAAAAAAGGGCTGGAAGGGTATGCCTTTACCGATTACGATTTCTTTCTTACGAATTTCTATCACTATTACAATGTGATTGTCTTTGGGCTGCTGGCTCTTGCTATTCTGATGTTAGCCCTGGTTTACCGATTAAAGGTGCACTTAAAACAATCGCCTGTGGCACCGGCGGTCATTATGGTGCTGCTCCTCGCCGGGCTTTTCTATACACTCAATTTTGGACGAGATTATAATAGGGCCATCGTAACCTCTTCGGATACCTATTTGATGAGCGGACCATCTGCAGGTTCTGAAGTCGTGGATATCGTTGACAAAGGCCATCGACTTTCCTACTCCGAGACCAAAGATGTGTGGGTCAAAGTCCACTGGAAAGAAAACACGGCCTATGTGAAGCAGGACAAGCTCCGTTACCTTCGTTTTTAGGGTTATCGGCTGATTGGCTATCTTGAACCTTATTTCTGATGGAAAAGCAATTAATTGATCATCTCAACCAAAAAGGCAGATACTCACAGAATGATTTTAAACTACTTGAAACTGAGCTCAAAAAATTAAGTCTGAAAAAGGGAGAGATTATCCTCGACGAAAAAGAGGTATGTTCTTCGATTTATTTCCTCATTCAAGGAACGGCTTTACAGTTGTATACAGACGATACGCACAACGAGATGATCATTGACCTAAACGGCCCTGGCGACTGGCTACTAAACCATAAAAGCTTTGCCACACGAAAACCGTCTGAATATATTATTAAAGTATTCAATGACTCAGAGGTCTATGAGCTTTCGATCGAAAGTATTCATGGACTGATCGCCAAATCTCAATCCTTTTTTCAGCTAGGAAAAATCCTGGAAGAATCCACCGGCCGAGTTGAGTTTTTCGACCATAACTACACTCCGGATCAGAAATACCAGTTTCTCATGGAGAAAAGACCCAATTTGCTTCAGCTATTCCCTCAAAAAATAATTGCCTCCTATTTAAAAATTACCCCCGAAACACTGAGCCGGGTACGTAACCGGTTTTCTAAACGGTAGTAGTTCTTTCTTGATTTCGATCAAGTGCTGTTTTGTGAAAGATGAATGACATTTGGTTGCTCAATAAAATAGAAAACCATGCAAAATCATCTTTATCGAAGTTCTGGAATTTCACTTCTCGCAGGATCGCTACTTGTTATTGTTACTATGATACTGCATCCCTCCGGAGGTAGCTTACAGCGTATTGTGGACATTTCCGATATACTGACCATAGCACATGCTCTGGCTATTGTAAGTCTCCCATTTGTATTGTTCGGGTTTTACGGACTCTCTCGAAAGCTCAATGATAAATATCAAATCGCCAGACTGGCACTCATGATCATGGGATTTGGATTGATAGCAGGCATGCTTGCGGCATTGTTTAACGGTTTGGCCCTACCTTATTTCTTAAGTCAGTACGAAGGCACACTGGATCAGAAGATTGCAGTTTTGGAACCTATCACAAACTTTAGCTTTAGTGTGAATAAAGCGTTGGATTATGTTTTCATCGGTGCCAGCTGTATTTCTATCTTTTTATACTCTGGACTCATTGTGTCGGAAAACAAACTCCCAAAATGGATTGGTTACTTCGGTATTAGCATCCTTCTATCATCTGCCTTTGGCTTAGTTACCGGTTTTGCTTTTGTCAGCCTAACAGGGTTCAGAATATTTACCTTCATACTGGCTGGGTGGATCCTACTTTGCGGGGTTTCATTGGTCCGATCTAAAAACGAATCGACCTTATGATCAACGACA
>JBCCIX010000470.1:0-3691 GCA_039028075.1 Bacteroidota bacterium
CCACAGGATATAAAAATTCCCGTAAATGCCAAAACTACCAGATTACGAATAGTCATAAAACCCCTTTCCGGACTTCCGTCCATTATGACCTGCCATTACTTTTTGAGCTTGAATCTTGCTAGGTCTGAACTTACCATCATGGTAAAAGCTTTTAAACATCGACTGTGTAACGGAAAAGTTTGTGTCTACACCAATAAGATCCATAAGCTCAAATGGACCCATTTTGAAACCGGATGAGCGGATTAGAGCATCGATAGTTTCCACATCAGCCACACCTTCTTCGAGTAATAACAAACTCTCAACGTAAAAATGCCTGGCTACGCGGTTTACAATGAAGCCTGGAGAATCTTTGGCAAGCACCGCCGTTTTTCGGCATTTTTCCGCTAAGGCTTTAAGTATCTCCACTACGCTGTTTTCCGTAGCTGCACCTGAAATAACCTCAACTAATTTCATGATATGCGCAGGGTTGAAGAAATGCATACCGGCCAATCTTTCAGGGTGCCGAAGAACTGCTGCTATTTGGGTGATTGGTATGGAAGAAGTATTTGAGGCAAAGATCGTTTCCTTCGTATTTTGATTCTCTAGATCGGAAAATAGCTTTTGCTTAATCCCGAGGTCTTCAATAATAGCCTCGATGATCAAATCCGCTTTCAAAAGTTTGAAGTCCGTGCTAAAGCTCAGCCTTTTAAGTGTTTCATTTTTTTCATGCTCAGTTAGTTTACCTTTTTCTATTCCCTTACTCAGGTTTTTTGCAATCTGATCTTCAGCTTTGGTCAATACGCCTTTGTTGATATCAAATAAAAGGCACTCATGGCCGTTTTGAGCCATTATTTGAGCTATACCGAGACCCATGGTTCCAGACCCTACTACCGCTACTCGTTTAATGTTCTCAACCGCCATTAGTGTAAACTTCTAAACTGCTGAAGGAAGCGTACGTCATTTTCCGTGTAAAGACGCAAGTCGTTCACTCTGAATTTAAGCTGGGTTATCCGTTCGATCCCCATTCCGAACGCAAATCCAGTATATTCCTCCGGGTCTATATTGCAATTTTTAAGCACATTCGGATCCACCATGCCGGAACCTGCTATCTCAACCCACCCGCTGTATTTGCATAATTGGCACCCATCACCCTCACAGATCTGACAGGATATATCAATTTCTGCACTTGGCTCTGTAAACGGGAAATAAGACGGCCGATATCTAACTTGCGTATTCTTGCCAAACATCTCTTTAGCAAAATGATAGAGCGTTTGTTTTAGATCAACAAAGCTGACGTTTTTATCGATATATAATCCTTCCACCTGATGGAATACGCAGTGGGCTCTAGCTGAAATAGCTTCATTTCTAAACACACGTCCCGGCATAATGGATCGTATCGGTGGACGTTGGTTCTCGGTAAGGCGAACTTGCACGTTGGAAGTATGGGTTCGTAGTAAGATGTCGGGATCTCGCTCTATAAAGAAAGTATCTTGCATTTCCCTGGCGGGATGATTTTTCGGGAAATTAAGTGCACTGAAATTATGCCAATCGTCCTCAATTTCTGGCCCATCAGCCACATTAAATCCAATGCGTTCAAATATTTCAATAATCTTAAATTTGATATAGCTCAAAGGGTGGACCGCTCCTAGCTCTGTTCCGCCGGCCGGAAGACTAAGGTCTATATTCGAATCTTTTACATTGTTATTACCTTCATTCACAGAAGCGATCAGCTCTTTGAACTTGGTTTGGGACAGGTTCTTGAGTTCATTGAGCTGCTGACCGATTTCCCTTTTTTGCTCATTGGGCACTGTCCTCAGTTCACCAAAAAGCTGTGCTATAACACTTTTTTTGCTGATAAACCGAACTCTAAATTTTTCCAGCTCTTCAGCGTTTTGAGCCTTAGTTTGTGTAATCTCGTCGTGTATAGATTTGATCTTTTCCTGCATAGCATCAAATAATCATTCCTGCGGCTACGGTCTCGTTGGTTCCTTCGTCGATTAAAATAACACTGCCGGTTACCCTGTTTCTGCTGTATCTGTCGTAAAACAAGGGTTTTGTTGTTCTTAAGGTCACTCTGGCGATATCGTTCAGCTTGATGGATTTATCTTCTTCTAAGCGATGTAAGGTATTGATATCTACCTTATAATGAATATTCCTTACCATGCACCTGGCATCATTCGTGGTATGTTTGATACCGTACTTTCCATTTGGGATGAGGGGTTTTTCATTCATCCAACAGATCATAATATCTATGTCCTGACTAACCTGAGGCCTATTGTTATCGCGGACGATCATATCGCCACGGCTAATGTCAATTTCGTCCTCCAACTGTACGGTAACACTCATAGGAGCAAAAGCCTCTTCCAATGGCTCAGTATACGTCTGAATACTTTGGATTTTACTTGAGAAGCCGGAAGGAAGAACGATTACATCGTCTCCTGGCTTAAAGATACCTCCTGCTATTCTACCGGCATATCCTCTGAAATCATGATACTTATCGGATTGCGGTCGGATCACTTGTTGTACCGGCAATCGACAATCAATATGGTTATGGTCGCTACCTATGTGTATGGTTTCTAATAAATAAAGCAATGAGCCTCCTTTGTACCAGGGCATTTCTGTAGAATCATGAACCACATTATCACCTTTTAACGCACTGATGGGCAAAAACCGTATATCTTTAGTTTCTAGCTTGGAGGCAAAAGCCTCTACATCGTCTTTGATACGATTAAAAGTTTCCTCATTGTAGTCGACAAGGTCCATCTTGTTTATACAAAATACTACATGAGGTATTCCTAGAAGCGCCGCAATAAACGTGTGGCGATAGGTTTGTTCCACCACACCTTTTCGGGCATCCACCAGTATTAGGGCAAGATTCGCCGTAGAGGCTCCGGTTACCATATTACGCGTATACTGAATGTGACCCGGAGTATCTGCGATGATAAATTTCCGTTTAGGAGTAGCGAAGTATCGATAAGCCACGTCAATAGTTATACCTTGTTCGCGTTCTGCTCTTAAACCATCGGTTAACAAAGCGAGGTTGACATGTTCGTCACCCTTTCTTTTGCTGGATTCTTCGATCGCTTCGTACTGATCTTCGAAGATAGATTTCGAATCATACAGTAATCGCCCTATCAATGTGCTTTTACCATCATCTACGCTACCTGCGGTGGTAAATCTAAGCAGCTCCATATCTAGGTAACCCTTCTTGTCTTGAGTGGATGTTTCCTCTTTCATTCTAGTCAGTCGAAAAATATATTAGAAATAACCCTGCTTTTTTCTGTCTTCCATGGCGGCTTCGGATCGCTTGTCGTCCGACCGGGTTCCCCTTTCGGTTTGACGTGAAGCCGCCACTTCTTCGATGATCTCTTCTAGCGTTCTTGCCGTTGATTCTATTGCCCCCGTACAGGTCATGTCACCAATGGTCCTAAACCGCACTACGCGTTCGGCAGAAACCTCTGTTTCCCGTTGCGGAACCAAGGGGTTACTTGCCATGATTACATTATCTCTCTTGAAGACCAATCTAGTGTGTGCAAAGTACAGCGGTGGTAGCTCGATTTCTTCTAATAATATATACTGCCAGACATCCATTTCCGTCCAATTACTGATGGGGAATACTCTAAAATTTTCTCCAAAGTGTTTTTTACCATTGAACAGATTCCATAGTTCGGGGCGCTGATTTTTAGGGTCCCACTGCCCAAATTCATCTCGA
>JBCCIX010000471.1:0-3675 GCA_039028075.1 Bacteroidota bacterium
GGTGGGCTCAGCTTTAAAGTAGCGGGTACGGTAAGTCAGATTCCAGGTGGCGGTGGACTCCAGTCTACGTTCACGCCTTCCGTCTACATATCTCTTGATAACTTGGATTCTACCGGATTAGTCCAATACGGAAGCCGCATCAATTATAAAAAGTATTTTAAGACGGCATCACAGGAAGAAACCGATAATTTGCTAGCGGATCTGAAACCCTTGATCCGTCAGTATGGCCATTCCTATGAGACAGTTGAAGGTCGAAAGAATAATCTCGGAGACGGTTTTGAAAACCTTTACCGGTTTTTTAATCTGCTCGCTTTTGTAGCGTTGATCTTGGGCTGTATTGGAGTGGCTAGCAGCGTGCATATCTACGTTAAAGAGAAAAAGGCTACGGTAGCCGTTTTGCGCTGTATAGGCGCTTCGGGCTGGCAAGCTTTTAACATCTTCTTTCTTCAAACTGCTTTGATCGGACTTATCGGCAGTATATTGGGAGTTGGTTTTGGATTACTTATTCAATATGTACTTCCGTTATTACTGCAAGAGTTCATACCGCTGGACCTGGAACTTAAAGTGGCCTGGGAAGCCATTTTTGAAGGCATTTTGTTGGGGCTGATCATAGCAGTTTTATTCTCCGTATTACCGTTAATAGCAGTTCGGTATATACCTCCATTGACCGTACTTCGAACAAACTACGAAACGATCAGGAGTTTTTCAAAGACCAGGATACTTGTCATTTGTTTGATCGTACTATTTCCCCTTGTTTTCGCCACCTACCAGTCTGAAAGCCTGGAAATCGGATTCTATTTCTTCCTGGCTTTATTGGCCGCCTTTGGCTGTTTATCGCTGGTAGCGTGGGGCCTTATGTTTTTGGTGAAAAAGCACTTCCCAAGTGACTGGAGCTTCGTTTGGCGTCAAAGTCTGGCTAATCTCTTTAGGCCAAATAATCAAACATTGGTATTGGTGGTGGTGATTGGACTAGGTGCTTTTTTAATTTCTACTTTAAATATTGTTCAAAACAGCTTATTGAACCAGGTTGAGTTCATTGGTAAAGAAAATCAGTCAAATACGGTGTTATTTGATATTCAACCTAATCAAAAAGAAGGTGTAGTAAAACTCACAAAAGATAATGAATTGCCAATACAGCAACTCGTACCCATAATTACGTGCCGGATAGCCAGTGTAAAAGGCAAAAGTGTGGCGACCATACAAAAAGACACCTCCGATGCTATCCCTAATTGGGCGATCACACGAGAATATAGGGTTACTTATCGAGATACGCTTACGGCTTCGGAAGAGCTTCTAGATGGAGACCTTCAGCACATTTCAAATGACTCCATCTATGTCACAATATCGGAGGGAATGCAGGAGAACTTAGAAGTTAGTATGGGAGATCGGGTGGTATTTGATGTCCAGGGTGTTTACATAACTACTTACGTGGGGGGTGTGCGTGAGGTAGACTGGCCCACTGACCCACCCAACTTTATATTTGTATTTCCCACGGAGGTTTTAGAAGAGGCACCTCAGATTTACGTTTTGACCACACGAATTGACGCGCAGAATAAAGCAAATACCTATCAACGTGAACTTGTTGCCAGTTTCCCCAACGTTTCCCTCATTGACCTAAGGTTGATACTAAGCACTATCGACGAGTTTTTCGATAAGGTATCATTTGTGATTCAATTTATGGCATTGTTTTCCATCATCACCGGATTAGTAGTCTTGACCGGTGCCGTAGTAAACAGCAAATACGTCCGCTTGAAGGAAAATGTACTACTACGAACGATAGGTGCGTTGAAAAAACAAATTCAAAGAATGACCGTCTTAGAATACGCCTACCTCGGCTTTTTTGCCGGACTTACCGGTATTGGTTTATCTTTGATTTCAGGCTGGGTGTTAGCCATTTGGTTTTTTGAGATCATCTTTTTCCCAGATCTTTTTAGTCTCAGTGCAATTTGGATAGCTATTATTTTTCTGACGGTTCTAGTAGGCTGGCTAAATACAAGAGACGTGGTGAATAGCTCCCCTCTAGAAGTACTGCGTAAAGAATCTTAGAATCACTTATCTTTAATTTAACTACGGGTGTCCAACGAAGTTCGATGAACTGGGAAAAAGTGGTTTTCAAAGGTTCCGAGAAGATATTTTTCTTCCAAGCTGAAAATAACCCGCTCTACAGGTAGCAATTCAGAACTACCCTTGCGGGAATTTAGACGGCTCTTGGATCCAATGATGATAAATCAAGGGATATTTTCCCGGATGCTACGAAGTTCTATTATAAAGGTAACGCGTGAAAAGGCTTTTTTTCATATCCACAGTCTATTTGGCTAGCGTGGGACAGGTTTTGGCTGAACCTCCCTCATTGCATTTTATTGAGAATAAAGGACAATGGTCGAAAGATTTTGGCTTTAAGAAATCGTTGGGTAACGGCGAGGTCTTTTTCGGTAAAAATAAACTTTTATTTTATCTGGCTGATCTGGGAAAGCTTTCTCATCCTCCACACGTTGATGATAACCAATACCGAAATGAACATCATCATAGTCACGAAAGAGTTGATCATGATAGTTATACATTCACGTTTGAGGAAGCACTCCATCCGGAATGTGTAGAGGGTAAAGGCAAACGCCAGACGAAAATAAATTACTTAAACGGAGATGATCCCAAGTATTGGTTTAGTAATGTGCCCACTTTTGAATCCATCTTATATGGAAATATATACGAGGGTGTAGATGCGGTATTTTCTCAGAAAAATGGTCTTTTGAAATACGACTTTTACGTAGCTCCTTTGGCCTGCCCTGAGCAAATCCAATTGGGTTACGACGACGTTGAAGACGTTTCTCTGCAAGAGGGTAAACTAGTAGTAAGTAGTGAAGTAGGGTATGTGCAAGAGCTCGAACCGTACGCTTATCAAGTCATAGATGGTCGGGTAGTTACCATTCCATGTAATTACATCTTAAAGGATAATCGGGTACATTTCGACTTTCCTGAGGGCTATGAGTCCCAGTATACACTGGTAATTGATCCTATTTTGATCTTCTCAACCTATTCCGGCAGTACTTATGATAATTGGGGCAATACCGCTACTTTTGATTCCCTGGGCAACCTTTATTCCGGAGGAATGGTCACCACTAATAATGGTGGTACCGGCTTTCCCACCACGCCTAATGCCTATCAAAATTCGTTTGGAGGAGGTGAATGGGATGCGGCTATTTTGAAATACGATTCTGCCGGTAGCAATTTGCTCTATGCGACATATTTAGGTGGAACGGGTAACGAAATTCCTCAGAGTTTGGTAGTTAATGGAAGTGGTGAGCTCTTAATTCTTGGTACCACTAGCTCAGCTAACTTTCCGGTAACAAATGGCTCAATATTCCAGGGGGGAACGAATATACAACCCTTAGGCGGAGTGGACTTTTTTTCCGGGACTGATATATTTGTCGCCAAGCTCAGTGCGGACGGGAGTCAGCTTTTAGCTTCTACCTATTTAGGTGGATCGCAAAATGATGGGGTGAACTTTATTTCAGGTCAGCTTAATGCGGCCTCATCCGGTAAACAGGAAAGTCCAATAGCAAGAAATTACGGAGATCAGCTACGAGGTGATATTTTTGCCGATTCGGCAGATAATGTCTACATCGCTTCGAATAGCCTTTCATCCGATTTTCTGGAGAGTGAGAATGTTTTGAACAC
>JBCCIX010000472.1:0-3667 GCA_039028075.1 Bacteroidota bacterium
CAGCTAACCGACTTCGGTATGTTAAAAAACTACTTTACCATCGCCTCACGTAACCTCCTCAAACAAAAGCTCTACACTTCCATCAACATGATTGGACTCACCGTTGGACTTACCTGCTTCATATCAATATTTGTTTATGTCCAACATGAATTGAGCTACGATGATTTTTACTCGAATGTAGATAACATTTATCGGGTCTATCAGAAGCAAGGAGGAAATCAGTTTATGGGTTCAGACCTATTTGGAGTGACTCCTGCTGGTTTGGCATCCGTACTAACAAAAGAATACGCTGAAGTAGTAAGAGCTACCACCGTACGTAAACAATCGAGACTGTTAACCATTGGCAACTCAAGCTTTTTTGAAAAGGGTTTAAGTGCTGATTTTGAGTTTTTTCAACTATTTGATCATACATTTTTAGCCGGTACTCGTAAAGATTTCAAGCTTGCCAATGGAATAGTACTCACTAAATCATTTGCTGAAAAAACGTTCAAAGCGAAAAATATTTTGGGTAAACCGATTCAAATTTCTACCTGGGAAGGTGAGGTCGAATTCGTTGTAACGGGCATCATTGAAGATCTACCCAAGAATTCATCACTGCAATTTTCTTATGTTTTCAACCTACTGTCAAATGAAAAGTATGTAGAAGCCTCTAAATCAGCTAAATGGGATAGCAACTCCTATTTCACTTTTTTTGAGCTTCATCCTGACGCCGACCCTTTAGCACTTCAAAACAAACTGCCCGAAATCGTAAGTAAATACTCCGACACAGAAGATTATCCTTTTAAAAACATCTACTATGCGGAACCCCTAAAGCAACTCCATTTGCGAAGTGATGTGAATTTTGACATTGGTCTAAAGGGTAACACTCAATACCTGGTTCTTTTTTCTGTCATCGCTGTTATTGTCCTACTATTGGCAAGCGTTAATTATATGAACCTGGCCATAGCCCGCTCCATTCAGCGGGCCAGGGAGGTCGGTCTCCGAAAAGTGATTGGTGCGGTACGCGGCCAGTTGATAGGTCAGTTTCTTGGAGAATCCATTTTTATTGCCTTAATGGGATTTGTTTTAGCTATTGGCTTGAATTATTGGCTCCTACCCTATTTTGGTGCCATTATTGAGCGCCCCCTGACCTTGGATTTTGTAAATAACCCGGTTCTACTTGCAAGTTTAGGTGTGCTTGTAGTTCTTGTAGGGTTATTCTCTGGGAGCTATCCGGCATTCTTTATGTCATCGTTGAAGCCTGTGAACACCCTAAAAGGTAAGATGATGAACCACCGGCCCAAAATGCGATTGCAATCCGCACTCGTGATCTTACAATATGCCGCATCCATTATTTTGATAATTGGAAGTCTGGTGATCTACCTACAGTTTGAATTCATACAAAATAAAGAGTTGGGTTATAATAAAGATCATATCGTAGTAGTCCGTACGAGATCAGCAGAACTGAGAAAAAATATAGAAGTCGTGAAAACAGAACTTGGCGCGTACCCAAATGTAGAAGTCGTCTCTACTTCTCAAAGTTTACCGTCAGACATTAACTCAAGTCTACTAGCACGTTTAAAAAAGGAAGACAATGAGTTGAGGAACATCACCATATACAAGAATGTCATTGATTACGATTACTTGAACACGTTTGGACATGAATTGCTAGCCGGTAGAAACTTTTCTGTGGATATTACTAGCGATCAGGACAAGGTAATCATTAACGAGTCCGCAGCCAAAGCCTTTGGATGGACTCCTGAGGAAGCTATTGGCCATCAATTCTATCAGGTAGATCAAGACTATGTCACGGTTATTGGCGTGGTGAAAGACTTTCATATGTTTTCAATGCACTTAGCGATTCAGCCATTAATGATGACCCCGAGACATTCCTCCTATTTTAGCTACGTATCCATCAAGGTAAAGCCAAACCACATTCAAAATACCATTGATCTTATCGAAGAAAGTGTTCAAAAACATTCAAAGTACCCTTTTGAGTTTCGATTTATGGATTCGGAATTCGATAAGCTTTATAAAGCGGACATTAAACTAGGGAAGATTTTCGGGGCATTTACGGTGCTATCCACATTGGTGGCCTCTCTGGGTCTTTTCGGTCTGGCGGCTTACACTGCAGAGCAACGTACCAAGGAAATCGGCATTAGAAAGGTACTTGGCGCCTCAGTTCAAGCCATAATTGGTCTGATGGCAAACGACTTTTTGAAGATGGTTTTAGTCGGATTTGTATTCGCTGTGCCAATCGCTTGGTTTGTTATGGATATCTGGTTGATTGACTTTGCTTACCGTATTTCTTTAGAATGGTGGATGTTCATTATCGCTGGAATTATTGCGGGCCTGGTGTCCATAATTACAGTTGGCTCACAATCCATAAAAGCTTCGCTTGCAAATCCAGTAGAATCTTTGAGAAGTGAATAAAGCACAATCCAATCTCTGGCTGCGCTTCTTTCGGTGGTATTGTCACCCGGATTACGTGGAAGACCTGGAAGGGGATCTCTGGGAAAGGTTTGAAAGAAAAATAAAAGAAAGAAAACCGCTCTCCGCTAGATGGGGACTCGCTACAGATATCATTAGACTATTTCGACCTGAAATAATCAGGCCGCTAGAAGGATACAAAAAACTAAACAACTATAGCATGTTAAAAAACTACTTCACCATCGGTTGGCGAAATCTCGCTAAGAACAAAGGATATTCTACACTAAACATCGGTGGTTTATCCTTAGGAATAACCATAACCCTACTGATTGGGCTATGGATTTTTGATGAATTCTCATTCAATACACATTACGAAAACTATGATAAAATAGCGGCTGTTCTACAACACAATACGGTCGACGGTGAGAAGGACACCTGGAGTAGCCAGTCCTACCAGCTCGGACGGGAACTGAAGACGAACTACAGCAATTACTTCGATCATGTCGTCACTTCCTCTTTCCCCTATAACTCCATTTTAGCACTTGATGATAAAGGCTTCAACATCACCGGTAGTTATATGGATGAGCAAGGTCCGGAGTTGCTTTCCTTAACCATGCTTCAAGGTACAAGAACGTCATTTGATAACGCCAGTACAATCTTAATTTCATCTTCAACAGCAAAAAGATTCTTCAGGGATAAAGAGGCCATTGGAGAGATCCTCAAAATTGACAACGGCAGGGAACTTAAAGTAACCGGTGTTTACGAGGATTTACGTGCCACTGACAGCTTTAAAGGTGAATTGGGTTTCATTGCCCCTCTTGACATCTTAACAGGAGGTGGGACAGAATTGTACAGTGCCGGTGGAACCTACATGGGTTGGGGAAATAACTGGCTGCAAGTATACGTAACCTTGGCTGATAATATCAGTATCGATCAGGCTTCAGCAGCGATCAAGGATGTAAAAGCCAAGAACATCTTACCGGATGACTTCGGAGCTAAGTTCAAGCCCGAATTGTTGGTCCTTCCAATGACAAAATGGCGATTGCACGCCAATTTCGAAAATGGGGTAAACATAGGCGGTCGTATCGAGTACGTCTGGCAATTTGGTTCAATTGGTGTTTTTGTTCTGCTACTTGCCTGCATCAATTTTATGAATCTCAGCACCGCACGTTCGCAAAAGCGGGCAAAAGAGGTTGGGGTTCGAAAAGTAATTGGATCAAAAAGGGTACAGCTGGCGGGACAGTTTTTTGTAGAGTCC
>JBCCIX010000473.1:0-3667 GCA_039028075.1 Bacteroidota bacterium
CAGGTGGAAGACTGGCTGGAAGAAACCGAAGAAGCGCTACGTCAAATTGCTCTAGCAGATGTCCTTCTGATCAATAAAGCCGATACCGTGTCTCCTGATTATTTAGAGAAATTGAAAATGCAGTTATCGGATATAAATCCAAATGCACATCCATTTTGTGGAGAGCAAGGGGTATTCCCGATCGATCAAATTCTGGAGATAGGAGCGGTAAATCCGACCTCGGTTGAAAATATACCACACGTCCATCACCACCATCATGATCATGGTGAAGGGGAAAATAACAGTCACAAGATCACAACGTTTACACTCACTTTTCCACGTCCTCTTGATCTAAATCATTTGGAAAGGGATCTAAACCAGATTGTCCAATTATTTCGACATCAAGTGTACAGAGTCAAGGGATTTATTGCTATTCCTAATTATCCCAATCGTGCTATTCTGCAATCGGCTCGAAGTACGTTTATCGTAACGGACGGCACCCCCTGGGAGGAGGAGGAAAATCGCGAGGGTAAATTGGTATTTATCGGGCGCGGATTGAAAAAGGAGGCTTTTGAAAAAATGTTTAATCGACATATGGTAAACGCACTCAGTTAAGTGTAGAAATGAGCGGCAACCTTTGATCAGTCTACTTAGTTCTTTCCACGGCACCTTTTGACCTTACCTATGAACGGTTCTATCTTCGAGAAGGCGTAAAAGAAATTCTGATCGGGCAATGAAAGGTGAATTAAGATAAAGAAGCAAACGAGAACAGTTTAAATAGCGCAATCCTGTCTTTAAACCTTAACTTCCCGATTTATTAATAATTACATAACAAGATATCGCGGGTAGAAACCACTAATTTCTTTCTTTTTCGCGTGAAGTCGTGCATGGCAATTATGAGTCAAAAAAGTAACATAGTTTTTCTTTTGTTGAGTTGGACTCTACTGCTGAATTGCCAAACCCCAGGTCAAGAGTCCGGTACTACTCCTGCAATTTCAGAGGACCAAAACCATGAAAAGTCGGATAAAAACAGCTTTCAGGCATGGTTTAAAAATCCCAAGCCGTTAGTCAGTGCGCACCGCGGTGGCCCATATCCCGGGTTTCCCGAAAACGCCCTTGAAACTTTCCAAAATGTGGCGGAGAAAATCCCTCTGGTGATTATTGAATGCGACGTATCGATGACAAAGGATAGTGTCTTGATACTGATGCACGATAAAACGTTGGATCGAACGAGCACGGGTTCAGGCAATATAAACGATAATCAATATGCGGAACTCAAGGATCTTTTATTAATCGACAATGAGGGAGACAGCACCTCATTCCAAATACCTACGCTGGATGAGGCGTTAGCCTGGGGAAAAGACCAAGTACTATTTACACTTGACGTAAAAAGAGGTGTACCCTTTAAAAAAGTAGTGACTGCCATAGAAAAATTCGATGCCACCTCTTACGCTGCTATTATCACCTATCGCATTGAAGATGCCGAATTGGTCCATGCATTAAATCAGGAGATCGTAATTTCTGTTTCTGCCGGAGACGATGGAGCCATTGAACGGATCATTAAATCAGGTATTCCTACCTCCAATCTTCTCGGCTTTGTTGGTACACGTGAACCTGACGCAGGTCACTACAAAAAGCTTCAGGAAATTGGCATTAACACCATCCTTGGAACCTTGGGGAACCTGGACAAAAGTGCAATGGCAAAGGGTGACGATTCTGTGTACTTCACCTATTTTAGCAATGGAGCAAATATTATAGCCACAGATAGACCACTGGAGGTGGCTCATACATTACTTATGAATTGATTTTGAAGGGAATTTCAGTTTTGATTACAGTAAAATAAAAAACCATGTATAAAATCGCACTGACCGCTACAAGTATTTTTCTAATTTCAGTATGTGTAGGACAGGTGGATCGTATACCTGCCTCATACAGTAACATCGGGCAGGACAACACCGGTATTTACTATTTAAAGGAGGGAGAAAAATATTACGCCGTTAGCCGTGAAGCCAAATATAGCATTTCAAGATTGTTGGGTAATCCTATGGGTACGGAAGACGGAATACAGATGGATTTTGGCCCGCTTAAAGGCTCCATTACGTACGGTATGATACCCTATGGTCAAGCCCCACATCCACTTCCGGTATTTAGATTTACGAAAGCCTTACAGCAGGGTAAAGTTGATATTGACATCAAACAGGATTTTAAATATCCCTATGATTTTGTGGGCTGGTCAGAAAAGGGGCAGTTTACCATAGGTTATCGCATAATGGACGAAACCGGTGAAGTATTGTTTGATGGTGAAGTTTCAGCTTCGGGCACTGGTCCCTTCACTGTGGTGCCCACCTTGTATGAAGGCCCGTTTGTCAATTGTGTGGGTCCGGATCAAGTGATCATTTCATTCGAGACATCTTCGCCAGTAACCGCTGAGGTAAAAGTTAACGGTAAGAAGTATGGTGATAAAGAAGCACGTCAACATCATGAGATTAAGATAGATGGACTGGTACCAGGCACAAAATACGACTACACCGTAAGCTATGGTGATCTTTCGCAATCCTATCATTTTACCACGGCTCCAGAAAAGGGCAGTAGGCAGCCATTTGTATTTGCCTACACCAGTGATAGCAGGCATGCGACCGGTGGAGGCGAACGTAGAATCTTCGGTGCAAACGGGTACATTGTCAAGAAAATGGGAGCTCTGGCTTACCAAGAGGGAGCTGCTTTCATTCAGTTTACCGGTGATATGATCAATGGTTATCTGACCACATCTGAGGGGCAGCTCCTACAACTTACCAATTGGAAAAAAAGTTTAGAACCTTTTTGGCATTATATCCCGGTATATGTAGGTCAGGGCAACCATGAGGCGTTAGGATATCTTTTTCGTAGTGAGGAAGGCCGAACCATGGCCTTTATTGACAAGTTCCCTTACGATACACAGTCAGCAGAGGCTATCATGCAACGGGCTTTCGTCAATCCCGAAAATGGTCCGGATAGCGAGGATGGAAATCGCTACGACCCTGACCCCAATCAGTCAGATTTCCCTAGCTATAAAGAAAATGTGTTCTACTATACCTATGGAAACGTCGCTATGGTAGTATTGAACAGTGACTATTGGTATGCGCCATCTTTACAACGTGATCCCTCGACCAGTGGCGGGCTACATGGCTACTTCATGGACAATCAGCTAGATTGGCTGCGAGCGACCATCAAGAAACTTGAGAAAGATGCAACTATAGATCACATATTCGTTACTCAGCATACTCCTGCCTTTCCCAATGGCGGTCACAGTCGCGACGATATGTGGTACAGTGGAAATAACGAACCAAGACCTGTGGTGGCAGGTAAACCGGTCGAAAAGGGAATTATACAGCGTCGGGATGAGTACCTGGATATCCTGGCTAACCAAAGTTCAAAAGTGATAGGCATTCTCACCGGGGATGAACATAACTACAACTGGTTGAAGCTAACTAACGAGGTACCTATTTATCCTGAGAACTACCCGCACAAAAAATTAAAATTCAAAAGGCCGATCTACCAAATCAACAACGGTGCCTCTGGAGCGCCCTATTACGCTCAGGAAAAACTCCCTTGGAGCGCATTTACCCAATCTTTCAGTGTGGAAAATGCACTCTGTCTTATCTACGTAGATGGTGCCAAGGTTACCATGAAAGTAGTGAATCCAGATACA
>JBCCIX010000474.1:0-3663 GCA_039028075.1 Bacteroidota bacterium
AAGGGTTTGGCTCCAGGAAGTGTCCGTAGGTCTGATCAACGGTCTGGTGCTGGGTGCGCTCATTGGCGCTGCGGCATGGCTGTGGCAAGGCAACCCGTACCTGGGGCTGGTCGTAGGAGGTGCCTTGGGAGTCAATACCATTGTGGCAGTTTCCCTGGGAGGAGTTATTCCGTTATTTCTTAAGCGAATGAACGTAGATCCAGCCCTGGCTTCAGGGCCTATTCTGACCACGGTAACCGATATGTTTGGCTTCTTCCTTGCCCTAACCTTCGCGGGAGCGATGCTCGGTCATCTTTAAATCCGAATTAGAATACGGTTAGTGAGGAGTGGTGTATTCCTTAACTGTCTCGACGATGTTCTCTACGCCTCTTTTGCCGATGGCACTAAACTTTAGTCTAATTGTTTTTTCACTTTCGATTTCCACCTCAACCTCTGCCTCGGATACACACCAGGGACTCAAGAGAATAATTCTACGTATTTTTCCGCAGTCGAAGTTTTGAGGAACCGGTAGCCTTATCTCCGCCGTTTCGATTCCTTTTTCGGTGAGCAAGTGGATATTTTTTTTTGACGTAAGTAAAGACCTCGCCTTCCGGTACATGGCAGTTAGGGTGATCATACTATTCCTTGCTCTTTGAGTGATTTGACCACAAAATGGCACAGATAAGGCTGGATGTAGTAAACCCCGGATACTTTTTGTACGAGTATACCGGTGCGCAGCATCGCCAGTATGATTCTATCCACATGATCCGATGACCATCCTGTAATTCTAGCGATATTTTCTGCAGAAAGCCGTTTGTGCAAGGCAAACTGTGCTAGTAGCATGATCCAATCTTCGTGCAGATCTCTAAAAACACTCAGCGATTGTAGCTCAGGTTTTTTAACCAGTAACGCACTTTTATTGGCTTTTTTAATGTTCGCCAGCCAACCATTCAGCGCAGTGCCCGGCATACCGTCGCTGTATGAGAAATAGCTATTAAACAAACGGGCCAGTTGTAATTCACTCAATGATTTCTCAGCTTCTTTAAGTCCTACAGCCAAACCACTGGACCGGTGTCTTTTCATGACCAGGTCTTTTAGCTCTTCTGCACTAAAGTGGCTCAACGTTATATTTTCAATAAAGCGATCTGAAAAAGCGGTCAGCTCATTGATTATTTTATAGGCAAAGGGATTCATGTTTATTATAAATAGAACTTTATCACTGTAGTCGTCTATCAGTTGTTGCACGAGCTCGATGATGCTTAGACCGTCCTGGGTGCGGGTCCAGAAAAGTTCCATATCATTAATCACCAGTACGCTTCCTTCTGGCAAAAGGGTAAATAGTTGATCTACTTCCCCAGTTTTTGAAGTGGATTTTTGCAGGAGATCCAGAAAGACCTCGGTTGATGTGGTTCCTCCGGGTGGTGGGAAAAGCTCGTAAACCTGTTTTCCTTTGAGAAACCTTCCCAAAGCCTCTTTTATAAACGAAGTTTTTCCCGAGTTACGTTCACCTAACACCAATATACCGCCCAAGTGTCCTGCACGATAACGTTGAACAGCTTTTTGAAATGCATTATCGTCCTGGGCACGTGGTATCCAAAGCTCATGATTAATATTGGACTTACCGTTGAACAATGCTACGTAATAGGGCGGAAGCGCTTTAATTACCTGTTCAGAGGGACTCACATGATCCACCAGGTCAAGGAGGCGACTGTTGGAAGAAGATAAATTTTTAGGTTTCGTGAATTGTTTCGTGAAAATCACACCTTTACTTCGGCTGTAAAGTACACTGGAAAGTATATTTCTAAAAGCCACTGATACTTCATTTGATAGTTTGCCCAATCCTGTAAGTACGCGCTGTCCCTGGTAGCTCCTCAAACCGATACTAAAATCATCTGCACTTTGTCGTATTTTAAAAATGGATATCGGTTCAAATACTTCGTGCAATTGCGCTCTCGAAAATTCGGTAAAGTCCTGCAGACCGGTTTCTACACGTACACGTTCCTTTTCAAGCTTTACCAAGCTGTTCTTCCATATTTCACGGTTCGATGCGATGCTACCCTCGGGGTTGTCTAAATTGAACTGAGCCAGGCTAAGTAGGTCCCTGGAAGTGAAAATAGATTGCTTTAGAAGATCCATAAAGGATTCAAAGTGTTGCTCAACTATAACCTCATACCTTGATTTTAGGTAGTATTCAGTCATCCTGGCGAGTGGAATAGTAACTGCATCTTGATTATCGTTGTCGGCGACGGTTGAGATCTCCAGGGTTTCGGGCATTGTTTCCGTAAGCTTTAGCATCTTGTCTAACAAGGCCTGAAATAGCTCATAAATTTCGTGCTCAAAGTCTACATTAAGTTTTAACTTCTTGTCCACCTTATCTAGTTCCTTAGCTTCAAAAAGAGTACGCATTTTATCCAGCGGTTTAATATATTTTGCGTGCACGATGGAAGCTAACTCTTGTGTGAATTCATCTTCCAAGGTAATGGCCCTGCTTTTTACACTATTTGCGGATAGCTCAATGAGACTCAAATTAAGCTGAACTTCCAGCTGCTGAAAAAACTTCTCAGGGAAGGATTTGATATTACGCTCTGTTTCCTGCAGGACTTTTTTCGATCGGATTTTACGCCTTAGGTCTCGTTTGACATCAATGCGTTCCATCTCGTTGATCATGGCCTGAAGATTTTTGCGATTTGCCAACTGAAGCCTTCCTTCTCGCATCAGCGCCACCTTGTGTTGCGTTTCAATGGTTTCTTCCAGCGTACGCCTTAGTGCATCACTTACTTTTTTGTAAGTGTCCAACTCAGGCTCTTTTCTCGCCTCTTTGATGGCGTCAAGTAATCTACCGGTTAAGCTTCTCAATCCATTGTAAAAGGTAGATTCTTCGTGTAGTACACGATCTAAAAAACGCTTAAAAAAGAATTTTCGTTTTTGGTACTGATAGATATATGCAATTCTATGATAGTCGATCTGATGGGTGAAAGGGGATTTAAATAATTTGTGCTTAAATCGTTTAAAGGATTTAAAGACCTTTAAACCCAATGGGTCATTTTCATGCGGTTCAAAATCCTCTTTACTCATGGTCACTTTCAACTTTTGAGGATACCGATCCAACTGTTCTTTAAGCTTGTGAGAGTACCATTCCACTCCTGTGGTCAGAGCCTCTCTGTGTTCCGGGAGGTAGTTTTCTTTGATTTCTTCTTTGTAAACTGCGTTGAGTTGAAACAATATATCGTTCTCCAGTTTATCTAATGCCCTTTGTTTTCTGTAGGCATCAGGGATATTGGCTAAACCAGAAATGGACACGTCTAAAGAATGAACCAGGTTCCCGAATTTTTTAAGTAACGTCAGGTTTCTTTCCGTAATCGGGAGGATGTATTTTTTGCTTAATATTTCAAGTACTTTCTGCCCTCGCTCATCGATTGTAGCGCTGTCGACAGCTATTTCCTGATAGATAGATGGCTCTAATTCGGGTAGTTTAAGGGTTTGGACATCTACCAAATCCAATTCATCCGTTTTTTTATCCGAAATAACCTGATGGCTCTCGAAGGTACTGGCAGCCCTGATCAATAAAGTGCTTCCCAGTCCGCTGAGGATTTCAGAAAGCTCGTCGTACCTCAATCCTATGCTTTGGTAGTCTTTTTCGGAAATACCCATGATCACCAAATCGGTTTTTTCAGACTCAGTGAT
>JBCCIX010000475.1:0-3657 GCA_039028075.1 Bacteroidota bacterium
CGTGGTGCTGGAAAGAGAATAAAGGTCAACACTCCTCCATTCTACCTCAGGATAGGTTTCACTTTTGACCGTACTCCTGCTTAAGGCTATGATTTTGTATTTTTTATGAAATTGATGGATAAACCAACGTCCAATAAATCCCGTGGCTCCCGCAATTACAATTGATTTCATAGTTAATAAAGTGAAATCAGCTATTGATTGTTAGTAAGTAGTGGCAAGAAAATAAAATTCGTGCTAAGTGGTAATAACTGCCTAGCCGATGAATACCTGCCTAGGTAACATTTCAAAAAATCGGCCTAATCAAATTCAAGCTTGGATTGGAAGTACGAAACGTAGGAAAGAGTAAAAAAAGTACTCCATTAAATTTTCCCTGTAGAACTGAGGCCAAAAGCATTTGACCAAGGAGCACCTGCTGCTAGACCTCGGGACTTAAATCCTGGGTGCAAGGCACCTTAAGATAGATTTTTGATCAAAAAGCAGTAGAAATTTTTAATCCTCCATGCAGCAGCAGGAAAGCAGCTTTTTCACTCTCGTAAATGTATGAGTGTATTTTTAAGTACATGGAGTATATCGCTCCTGGGCGTACGGTACTGCTCATAAGTGTACCCGTGAGGTACAAGATAGACCTAATAGGCCCTGATGGGTATGTAGAGAATAAATAGGGTGGACAAAAGAAACGCTAAGAAAGTGCATGGTGCTAAAAGATTTTAAAGAAGGCGGCTATCTCCCGCAGCTTGTGATATGGGCAAGGCGCCAAGATGGATGATCTACAAATGATGGATGCAGCTTTTTCAAGCTATACATCGAAAATGGAGGAGTGCATTTTTCTAAAGTTTGAACTAACAACTTTAAATATTAAAATTGAAAAACGAAAAGTCATTTCTTTTCGCGTCTTGGTACTTGAAATGAATAATTTAAAAACCATATTGAATCAAGTGCGACATGCCTGCATGGAAACAGCCGGATTCATACAAACGGAGGCCGCAAGGTTCAACAAAAAGAACATTGAACTCAAGGGCCTTAACGATCTGGTATCTTACGTGGACAAACAAGCTGAGCAAAAACTGGTAAGTTCTTGTAGGTCTATTCTCCCGGAGGCCGGGTTCATTACCGAAGAAGGTACGGATTCAACCCAAGGTGAAATGTATAATTGGATCATTGATCCTTTAGATGGCACTACCAATTTTACCCACGGCTTACCAATTTACGCTATAAGTATTGCACTTATGCACCGCAATGAAATTGTACTTGGGGTAGTCCATGAAATGAACCGAAATGAGTGCTTTCACGCTATTCAATCGGAACCCGCCTATTGTAATGATAAGGTAATTTCCATTTCAGAAACAGAATATTTAAAGGACAGCTTACTGGCTACAGGTTTCCCTTATTACAACTTCGATCAGATGCCTCAATATTTGAAGATATTGGATGCTTTCATGCAAAGAACTCATGGGTTAAGACGAATGGGTAGTGCCGCAGTTGATCTGGCCTATGTGGCATGTGGTCGATTTGAAGGTTTCTTTGAGTATAACCTAAACGCGTGGGACGTGGCTGCCGGGGCGTTCATCGTCCAACAGGCCGGTGGAAAGATAACGGATTTCAAAGGCGGTGACAATTATGTTTTTGGTCGCGAAATTATAGCAGGTGGATTTGTACAATCACAAATGCGGGAGATAATCAAAGAGGTCTGGTACCGAAAGAACTAACACTTCCACTTTTTAGTTATTTAACTATGCAAGAAGTACTGGTAGCTTTACTTTTTTTAGGTGCTGTCGCCTACCTTATCAAGGCCTGTTATAACTCTTTCAAGAAAGAGAGCAAGGGTTGCGCGTCAAGTTGCGCATGCGAAAGGAAGACTAAGCCCATACCGTAGTACCTTCAGTGCAGTTCTTACACATGTCCAACTCACTTCTTGATCTCATCAATGAAGCTCTAAAAGAACGATAGCGCTCACCATACCAGAGCGATTTGAAGCTTTTTTGTCTGAGATTACCCAGGGTGTAGTGCGCATCTTTATCGAAACAGCAGGGAATAACACGACCGTCCCAAGTAATCACTGAACTATGCCACATTTTCCAACAGTGGTCCAATAGCTTACTCTTAATCGAGTATTTTCCTGATTTTCCCTTCTTGTACCTTGAATACTTGTCGAGCGTAGGAATAAGAGCATTGCCGTTCTCAAAGTCATAAATCTGAGCCGTTTTCAGGCCTACCTCATCAACTCCTAAATCTTTTGCCATTTGATATACCTGGCCAATTTGGTGCTCGTTCGGCCGTACTACCAAAAACTGAAAGACGACGTGCGGTGTTTTGGACTTAAGCTTTTTCTTCCAGGCGATAACATTTTTCGTACCCTCGATCACTCGATCCAATTTACCTCCGACCCTGTACAGCTGATAGGTCTCCTGGGTGGTACCGTCAATGGAGACAATTAGACGATCAAGTCCTGATTCTACCGTCTTTCGAGCATTTTTCTCATTTAAATAATGAGCGTTAGTAGAAGTAGCCGTGTAGATATTACGTGCGGATGCATATTGTACGAGTTCTAAAAATTGCGGATGTAAATAAGGTTCCCCTTGAAAATAGAATAACAGATACATAAGCGTATCGTGCAATTCATCGATCACTTGCTTAAATAAAGCATCTTTTAACATGCCGGTGGGGCGCGTAAACGACCGTAAACCACTCGGACATTCAGGGCATCGTAAATTACAAGAGGTGGTGGGTTCTATAGACAAACTTATCGGTAAACCTCTTATTAACGGCTTTTTAGTCGCTCTGGATTGTAGATAACTCGAAACCACTCTGGCGGCATTGATGCCCCTTTTGGCCGTAGCCTTTGACAAGAAATTCAGACCGTCAGTCAGGTTCGTGTTCATAGGAAATTCAAAGTAATCTCCTCGGTTAAAAGCATAGCAATAAGCTGATTTATACAAAGCCGACCAATCATTACCAATGATAGCCATTGTATGTGAAGGAAACTATATAAATTCACCTTATGAAAAGAATTATTGCTCTCTTGTTCATGGCTATGCCGCTGTTTATCCAAGGGCAATCTGTATTATCCCCTCAGGCAGAGATCAGAGTAATAACCTTCGGACCGTATCAAGGGGAACTGTACTCTGCTTTCGGACACTCGGGAATTAGAGTAATTGATCCTGTAAATGGGATCAACGACTTTTATAATTACGGAATTTTTGATTTCGACCAGCCTAACTTCTATCTCAATTTCGCAAGAGGGTTTTTAAACTATAGATTGGCGGTAATGCAGTATGATAGGATCGTGAATTACTATGCCTATTACCAGCAACGCTACGTTCACGAACAGGTACTAAACCTGGATTCCATTCAACGTCAAAAGCTTTTCGACTTCCTGGTTTGGAATGCCAGACCTGAAAACATGTATTACTATTACGACTACTTTTATGACAACTGTGCCACGCGAGTGCGGGATGCCATTGAAGGCACCTTTGAAGGTAAAGTTGAATTTGATGGTTCATATATATCTACGGACTACACCATTCGGGACTTAACGGATCTTTATCTTCCTCATCAACCTTGGGGGGACCTTGGGATAGATATTTGTCTCGGATTGCCTATGGACAAAAAGGCAACTCCGTATATGTACATGTTTTTGCCCGATTACATAGAATCAGC
>JBCCIX010000476.1:0-3638 GCA_039028075.1 Bacteroidota bacterium
ACTAAAAAAACAACGCCACTCATCACTAAGCCAAATAGCTATGTTCAAAAACTACTTTCTTATTACTTTCAGAAATCTGCTACAGTATAAGACGTTTTCCGCAATTAATATTTTCGGACTAACGCTGGGCATAGTCTGCTTCACTTTTATATTTCTCTATGTTAATCATGAACTTAGCTACGATAAATTCCATGAAAATTCGGATAAGGTCTACAATGTGCCGCTCACCTGGCATTTTGGTGGTACAGTGCTGCCCACGGCTCGGGCAACCTCCAGGGTAGGTCCTTTATTAGAAGAAAGTTTTCCGGAGGTAAAGTCTTTTTTAAGAATCACTCACCCTGGCAAATTGGTCATTAAAAGTGCTCTGCTGATTTCGGAGGAACACGAGATATTCTACGCAGACTCTACTTTTTTTGATTTGTTTACCTTTCCGCTTTTGGAAGGAGACCCTAAAACAGTACTCACCGAACCCAATTCCATTCTTCTTACCGCTACTTTGGCTCAAAAGTACTTTGGCAATGACTGGCAAGCCCTTTCGGTAGTAGGTAAAACGCTCAACATCGAGGGTGTAGAATACGAAATAACCGGTCTTATAAAATCACCACCTTTAAACAGTCATCTGCAGTTTAAGGGCTTAATGTCATTCTCTACCTTGCCGGAATCAAAGGGACGTGGAGATTTCAGCGGGAGTAGCTACATGACTTATATCAACACTGCGGATAACACTAATCCGGTTTTCCTGGACGATAAAATAGATACGCTTATGGCCAACATCTTTGAGGAGGGAAGTGGGGTCACGCTTGATCTTACTCCACTAGAGGATATTTATTTAAAGAGTAGAATGGATACGGGACTTGGCCCCATAAGTGATATCAAGTATGTGTATATTTTCAGCGTTATCGGTCTGGTCATTATTCTAATCGCCTGCATTAACTATATGAATCTTTCTACATCCAGGTCAGTGGAAAGAGCGAAAGAAGTAGGCATACGTAAAGTAATGGGGGCGGTAAGAAAGCAGTTGACCATTCAGTTTTTAAGCGAATCGGCACTTATTACATTGATAGCGCTGGTCATTGGTATTGCTTGCTTGTTTTTACTACTGCCACTGTTTAATCAACTTACCGGCAAGACCTTTTCCGCAACCTCACTTTTTACTACTGATCTGATAGTAACGTTAGGAATAGTATGGCTCGTGGTGTCATTACTTGCAGGTCTTTATCCGGCTTTGGTGCTTTCGGGATTTAGGATCAGTACTATATTGAAAGGTAGTTTTAAGTTCAGTACCCGTGGAGCCTGGTTGAGAAAATCCTTAGTTATTGTACAATTTACCATCTCTTCAACCTTGATTGTGGGTACAGCAGTCATTTATCAACAGCTCGATTATATCCAAAGTGAAAATTTAGGATTTGACCGTGATCAGGTGATTGCCCTTCCGATGAATGACCAGGTAAAAGAGAAGTTAAGCACGCTAAAAAATGAGTTAAACGGTATCGAGGGTGTTGTCAACCTTTCGGCTACAATGCAACTCCCGGGAAGGGTACAATTTGAATCCACTATGGCTCATAAAGAAGGTGAGGAAAATCGTCATTTGATGCGTCTGATACCCGGAGACATAAATTATTTGAATACGCTCTCCTTGAAACTGATATCCGGTGAAGATTTCACTGATCTTAAGTCCAAAGAGAAGTATCAATTTATTATCAATGAGCAAACGGCTAATTTCTTCGGGTGGGATATGGAACAGGCGATTGGACAGCCTATGAAGATCTGGAATCAAGAATGGGGTACAATTGTAGGTGTGGTAAAGGACTTTCATTTTGCCTCTTTGCACGAAGAGATCAAACCCCTAGTTATCTTTTTCCGACCTCAGAACTATTTCATGCACCATAATTTGATCGTGAAGCTGGAAACCAACGGACTTGCCAATACGCTTGAAAAAATGGAATCAACCTGGAAAGAACTATTTCCAGAGAAACCGTTCTCATATGTTTTTTTAGATGACTACTTCGGTAAGCTCTATAACAAGGAACAGAAGCTCAGTAAAATGTTTACCATTTTTGCCGTGATCGCCATATTCATAGGATGCTTGGGCCTCTTTGGATTGGCTTCCTACACCGCATTTCAGAGATCGAAAGAGATTGGTGTTCGTAAAGTGCTTGGTGCGTCTGTGAGCTCCATAACGTTTTTGCTTTCCATTGATTTTACCAAGCAAGTGGTTATTTCACTAGTATTGTCTTTGCCACTTGCCTATTTCTTAATGGAGAAGTGGTTGGAGTCTTTCGCTTACAGAGTAGATGTGGGAGTGGGAATTATGATTTCGAGTGCGCTGGTAGTATTATCAATTGCCTGGCTCACCGTAGGGTACAAATCAGTTAAGGCGGCTTTAGCCAATCCCGTCGATACCTTGCGCAGTGAATAAAGCATATAGCGATGAGAGTTTTATTCTATTCCTTTTTGCTTAAGACCTTTCTTTTTGCAGTAGTGGCCCAAGGGCAGAATACTACGGTCAGGTGCGATTGTAAAGCGGCTTTACATGATCTCATCGTTAAGTTAGAAAGTAACTATATTGGGTATGTGCAACGTAAAGGCTCAGCACAGGATGTTGATTATGAAGAGAGTAAGTCGGTATCCATAAAAAAAGCCAATGACATCACACCTGAAAATTGTACCGCCTTTCTTCTAGATTTCGTGGATCAGTTTAATGATGGACATCTCTTTGTTGTAGAGCGACCAAAGTATACCGATGATGAGCGAAATTACTTTAAGAGTGAGATTAAGAGTGCAAAACTTTCAGAAGACAGCCTCTTCAGGCTGAACTCCGGGATTGTAAAGAGTGGACCTGGTCATAGTAGCTTATTAGGGAAATGGACGGATGGTCAATCCGCATTTCTTATTTCAGGCACCATGGAAAATGGTTATTATGCCCATGTGTTGCATTCTACCCTTAGCCACATTGAAAGGGGTGAGCTTAAGGCCCGCATAACTCCGCGTGATAATCGGCTGTACATTCAGTATTTCAATTACAAGTATGAACCGAGATTTATTCGTGGCGCTCTTTACAAGGAAGAGGCATGGTTACAGGCATCAGGCCTATTTTGGCAAAGGCTCGACACCTCCATAAGTACCACATCAGCGACTATCACAAAGGCTAATCTCCAAAGGCCTGGTATCGTTAAGTTGAACGATCAAAATACCTTACTTACCATCCCATCTTTTTTAATTGATTATGCAGCGTTTAAGGCTTTTCTTGAAACGAATCGACAAACCATTGTAAATAGCGAAAACGTAATAATTGATATCAGGGGTAATCGGGGAGGAAATGCTATCTATTTCAACTTAATAAAACTGTATGCTACAAATGATATGGAGGGCAGCCAGGGTTTGGTCTTAGCTTCTAAGGACAATCTTAATTATTTTAACTATCGCTTAAAAAATTCGAAAAAGATCTACAAACCCTTGATAGACCGAATTAGTACTAACCTCGGTAGTATAGTTGATGGTCCGTTATATCCAAAAAAGAGATTTAAACCGGCTAATACTAAGATTAGAAACGTGGCTATTCTTACTGACCAAGGTTGTATGAGTGCCGCGGAATCCTTTATTCTTCATTCTAAGAGAGCGAGTACTAAAGTACTTAC
>JBCCIX010000477.1:0-3623 GCA_039028075.1 Bacteroidota bacterium
CTGCTTTTCGCGGTACAAATTCTGACTGGAAACCAAAACTGCTTCCGATTTCATTACGGTCTCTACTTCTTTAAGTCCATTGCTAAGTAAAGTGCTTCCCGTACTCACAATATCACAGATGGCATCGGCCAGTCCTATTCCGGGAGCAATTTCTACTGATCCACTGATTTCATGTATTTCAGCAGAAATACCTTTTTCTTCTAAAAAGGCTTGAACAATAACGGGGTAGGAGGTGGCAATCTTTTTTCGCTGAAGAAACTGGGTAGATGTATATTCCACAGACTTGGCAACGGCAATGGATAAACGACATTTAGCAAAATCAAGTCGTTCGATCAGTTCAATGTTTTTTCTTTTTTCTACCAGCACATTTTCACCAACAATTCCAATATCTGCTACTCCGTCCTGTACGTATTGCGGGATGTCATCATCTCGCAGATAAAGGATTTCAGCGGGGAAATTATGAGCATCGGCCTTTAAGCGGTTGGGCCCATTATTAAAGCTCAAGCCACATTCTTTAAGGAGAGATACCGTTTTTTCCTGCAGCCTGCCTGACTTTTGAATTGCTATTCTAAGCTTCGTCATTGTATACTATAATCATATGTTAGTCTTCAGACCACTCAAAGTGGTCTGAAGAGTAGTTTCGTCGTTTTATCAAATAAAAAAGGCTTACCACACGGTAAGCCTACTTGTTATATTTAAAACATACTATACCATGCTTACACCAATATAATGTAGTGATGATGGTTAAATATGTTATTAATTATGGTCATTAGTCGTTGTAACCGCTAAGTAAATCAATTGTTTGTAGTGATCAAATGTTTTGTTTGAAAATTAGTGGCCTCCACCTAGCGACTGGTTTTCAATAGATGCCAATTCAAGTACTTTTTCATATTCGTCAGGATCCAGATCATTGAAAAAGTAGTTTACCGGATTGATCTTTTTGTTGTTGAGAATGATCTCATAGTGCAGGTGCGGCGCCGTCGAGAGGCCAGTATTTCCCACATAACCTATAATTTGACCACGTTTTACATTTTGGCCTTCGCGCACTTCAAAGTCGTGCATGTGTGCATATCTGCTTTTATATCCAAAACCATGATCTATTTCCACTAGCTTTCCATAGCCTCCGGATCTTTTCGCCTTTGATACTGTCCCATCTGCGGTAGCGTATATTGGAGTACCAGTGGGGGCTGAGAAATCAATCCCTGAATGGAATTTTTTTACTTTATAAAACGGATGTATCCTGTAACCAAATCCTGAAGCTAGCCTTATAAGTTCCTTATTGGAGATGGGCTGAATGGCGGGAATAGCAGCGAATAACTTTTCCTTATTGTTAGCAAGTTCAACGATTTCATCGTAAGAAGTGGACTGTATGTACATTTTTCTCCGCAACTGATCAACTTCTTTATTAAGGTCAATTATGATTTCTTCGTGATTCAGATTTTTGTTTTTGACATCTACATATCTATCCGTACCCCCGATACCTGCATTTCGAATAGTGATATCGTAAGGTTCAGCACCCAATACTACTCTGTAGATATCATCATCCCGTTTTTCTAGAGCCTCTACCACCCGCCTCAACTGATCGACCTCATTTTCGAGATTCTCGTAATAAAATTCCATTTCAGCCACCTCATTTTTAAGAATTAATTCCTTAGGTGACTCGAAATAATTATTGTAGAGCATGAGTAAACCTACAGCGCAAGCGACAATGAGAGACGCAAGACCCAGAAAATTGAGCACGACATCCTGAGTTTTGGTCTTAACCCGTTCGTATTTACAGGTTTCTGTATCGTAATAGTACTTTATTCTCGCCATTGAAGCTTAACTTATTCAATCATTATTAACTGCTAGGGGTACCGTTTGGTTTCATTTTTCAAATTTGGTGACTTGACGATGCTTAGGTTTGGTTCTATTTGATTTGTAGATCAGGTGTTCAGAACGTCCTTTTTTAAAGACCTGTCTGCCCAGATCTTTATTGGCTCTCAGCTTGCGCTGTTCTTCGGGAGGAAGCTGAATAACCTCTTGACATGAGCGTGTACAACAACCGTCGTATTTGGATGCGCATTCGTCACATTGGATAAAGAGAAGGTGGCAACCGTCATTCTTGCAATTCGTGTGCTTATCAGCGGGTTTTCCACACTGATGACATTGACTGATGATGTCATCCGAAATGCGCTCACCAAGTCGCTCGTCAAATACGAAGTTTTTACCAATGAACTTATTCTCAAGACCTCGTTCATTGACTTGGCGGACATATTCTATGATTCCCCCATCCAATTGAAATACATTTTGGAACCCTTTGTGTTTGTAGTAGGCGCTGGCTTTTTCGCAGCGGATGCCGCCGGTACAGTACATTACTATGTTTTTCTCCTTGCTATCCGAGAGCAGACCTTCTACGATTGGTAACGATTCTCGAAATGTATCTACATCCGGTAAAAGTGCATTTTTAAAATGTCCCACTTCGCTCTCATAATGATTGCGCATATCTACAATCACCGTATTAGGATCGTGGGCGAGTTGATTAAATTCTTCAGCGGATACATGCTTCCCGCTTTTAGTAGCATCAAAAGTCTTATCATTAAGACCATCAGCAACAATTTTTTTTCTGATCTGAATTTTGAGTTTGAAAAAAGACTTCCCTTCACGTTCTACAGCAATATTTAATCGTACACCACTTAGCGTCTTGGAGGAATCTACATACTCCGTAAAAGCATCAAAATTCTCTTTTGGGACGCTAATCTGTGCGTTTATGCCCTCTTCGGCGACGTATATTCTGCCCATAACGCCAAGTCCATCAAAATCGGCGTAAAGCTGATCACGGTAAGCTTGAACATTCGTAAGGTTAAGGTAGCGATAGAAGGAGAGGGTAATTCGTTTCTCTTTACTCTCAAGCAACTGCTGCTTGAGAATTTCTTTATTAATTCTATTATGTAAGATCATGAATCGAGCATTTTTGTATGAATGCCGCAAGGCAAAGGTACTTTTTTAATCCAAACTATGTATGCGACCATAATTTGCTCAAAGGGTCTGATCATAAATTCAGGCGGTGGACTACAAAGTGCGCAGCCGCTAGAGCAAAAAGAGACCTGCGTTAGCGTGTTTTATCTTCATTGAAAAATAGATCTATGAAAGAAAGCCTATAAGATGAACCAGGAGGGTCAATTAACTTCACCCGTCCTTATAATTAGTCTACTTGGTCTATGTATAGACAAGACGTATTGAGAGGATGAGCCAATTTTGGATTGATTTGTTTTGTTTCTTCCCTAGACAATTTCTTTTTATGCTGGATTTCGAAAAACGCTAATGAATGTCTGATCGGAACCCAGTTGCTTTTAACAGCCGATCAAAAGCAATCAGGTTAGTTGTGAAATCGGTTAACCGTGCTACTTTTTTTGTACCATTTCTCAAACCTTGCCAATATAGAACTACTCAGTTTATCAACGTTAGCGTAGTCAAAATTTTGGCTTTAATTTACCTCTTAAGAGTTGATTGTATTCATCACAGGTAAGCTGGCCATGATTATCGCTGTAGGGGCAGGTCTTATAGGTATTTCCAAAAGCTCCGGCTTCTATAATTACTCCTCTGCCTTTACAAACCGGGCAAATCACTTTGCCACTTGGTCC
>JBCCIX010000478.1:0-3616 GCA_039028075.1 Bacteroidota bacterium
CAGGAAATACGGGGCCATCTACCCTAAATATGATCATGAACAACATTAAATCGATGGCTGAATTGGCTAGCTCCAACCACATCAAGGTAATTATTTCATCCGTATTACCTGCCCGTGACTTTCCCTGGAGACCCGGTCTTAAGCCTGCACAAAAGGTAATAGAACTGAATAGTTTGCTGGAGGAGTATTGTTCCGATGAAGGTCACCACTATCTGGATTACTTTTCACACCTGGTGGATGATCAAAATGGGCTAAAAAGCAGACTACACCTATGATGGGGTACATCCCACTACAGCTGGTTACAAGATAATGGCGCCTCTAGCTAGAGCAGCCATTGATGCTATATTAAACGACTAATCTGTATCTCACGAGTTAGTTTATAAACTACCGAAAGTATGACTAGCCTAACATTCACAATTGAGTTTTCGTATTTTAAATCAATCAACCTAAATCTAACATGAAATCTATACTTACTTAGTTTTGCGGTAATCATCTTGTTTATTTTGGCGGTAATGATAACTTATTTGGGATTACAACGAGAAAATGTCATTAACCCACCGGTAATTACAGGCTTAGGGTTTGTACTTATTGCAGTAGTATTCATGAAAATGAGAAGTCAAAAATAGCATTTACACCTTGAAAAAAGCTGAAAAAGAAATGGTTGAAAAGCATGTTCGACTCCGATATTTAACCAGGAATGTTTCAATTATTATCCTTTTCATTCTGATGACGGGTTGTTCTAGTTCGAAAAAAGAAAAGCCAAGGGCCATCCCAAGTTCTGATACTCAGGTCATCATCAAAGCTTCCATCGATAGAGTTCCGTGGCCTATAAAAGATCTACCTTTTTCGAGACTAGATACGTACAATGGGCTCCCAAAATTAAGCTATAATCCAAGCGATACTAGCTATACGCTCCCAATAAGTGATACCAACTCCTTAAAACTGACCTACGATAGAGAAGATTATGTTTGGAAATCTTCGTTTGATAATGAAAATCTATCAGATGATTTGAGAAGTTTCTATAACGGAGCATTCTCCATTAAGTATTTGGGTAGTAAGAATACTATCAAAATGAGCTCAAAAAAACTCTCTCTTCTTGTGGCTGATCAAGTTTACTTGGAAGAGCATCCAGAGTTAATACGATGATGGCATCGTGAATGCTCCACTTTCTGTTTTAATGTCGCCAGCTTTGACGGACTCTTCTATCTGCTCATTAGTATAATCCCAAATTACTTGTGAACCAGCTTTAATCGGACTTATCTTCTGCATCACTTTTTCTCGTGGTACATTAAATTCTGCCCAAGTACCTCCACCATTGGAGAGGTTCTGCAAGACCGGCTCAAAACGGTCCAGGCTCTTAGCAAACTGAGCTTCTGGGGTTGCCCCTGCCTCAAATTCCTGCCATGTGGAAATGAATTCATTCCTTTGCTCTTCTGGGAGCAGTCCAAAAATTCGTTCTGCCGCGACAAGCTCCTCATCCGAATTTGCGTGATCTTTTGTACCGTCAAAAAGAAAGGTATCCCCCGCATCAATCTCAACGATATCATGGATCAACAGCATTTTAAGTACCCGCAATATATCAATTTCATCATTAGAGTGCTCTCTCAGCACCAAAGCCATCATCGCTAAATGCCAGCTATGCTCGGCATCATTTTCATGTCTCTCACTTTTAAAGAGACGAGTCTTCCTGACAATATATTTTAGCTTATCAATCTCTTTAACAAAGGCCAATTGTTGGATCAATCTATTTTCTTTCATAGGCTATCTTTGACTGCTTCAAAGAAATGATTACTCTTGTGGAAAGTAAAGGACATTTGTCCCAGCTGCAGAATGATCCGAACGAATACCGCATTTCTTGATTTCATTTTAGTCAATCAGGATCATTACCCTGAAGGTTCTGTTCAAGAACTAAGCATAAAAAAAGGACAGCAACTCATCAGACAAAGGTCTTCGGTAAATGCCGTTTCTATCGTTAAAGAGGGCATTGCCAAGTGCTTTCTTTATCAGGAAGACGGTACAGATTTCATACTTGAGTTCTTTGGTCCAGGAGAAGTAGTAGGTGAAATTGAGATGCTAAATAATGAAATGAGCTTTGCCGCCGTAGAGGCTATTACCCCCATAACGGTGTTACGAATTTCGCGAGACTGGTTCAATGAACTACTCACCAACGACCCGGTATTCAACCATTATGTGCTAAAACTTCTGGCAGGCAAGGTGAAATATAAGGCCACTCGATTTTCATTCGCCCAGACGCATACTGTAGAGCAAACGCTCAAAAAGATGCTCATAGATATGCCTGACTTATTGGAAGTGATCTCCAAAAAAGACCTGGTAAGTTATCTCGGGATTACGGAACGAAGCCTGAATAGAACGCTTAAAAGCTTGAAAGATAATGGACAAATCTAATCAATACTCAGCTTGATCTGGAGGTGGCCTTTTTCCAATAGGACTACTCGTGTAAATGACCCCAATGCTTGGGTTTGGAGTAGTTGTGCTGCCTATGAACGAAATGATGCTAGTGAAATTGAAATGGTCTTTATCGAGTAGGTTTTGAGCGGACGCTCACCTAATTTTAGGTGCGTAGCGGACGCTACGACCAGATAGGGTAGATTGGTTTGGTGTAAAGTCTAATCTATACCGGGTCTGGGACAGCAATATGATTAATAGCGAACAATACAACTACACCGAACTGGCCGAAATAGTAACTAATGCATCCAAAGAGCAGGTTTAAGCAATGGCAGGCGGCTACCGATACATGTATGGCCATTGGGCTACAGTGGAATTATGATTAAGATAGGCAGGCGTACGTTTGGCCGCCATATTTAATGATATCTATAGTTAAGCATTGCTTTTGAAGTAAAAACGTTGATTTACATAGTCCAGTACCACAGTAAACCTTTTTAGCAGTCCTGATCCAATGGATCCTTGTGCATCTCGTATCTCTTTACGGCTAAATTCTCGTTTAACCACGTAGTATTCAGCATCCGCCTGAAATTCGGTAATGTTCATGGATTCTGAAACCGGTTTATAGCCTTTTATAATGCCGTTTATTCCCTTTCCCACCTGGGCGTTATAAAAGCGCTTCTTTTCAACATCGTCATCATGCTTTAAAAACAGGAGCGCCCCTCGCGAAGACCCCGTATCAATATGAAAGTACCCTCGTAAGCTGGTATTATCAAAGGCGCGATACACCAATTTTATGTAAGGTTTTGTATCCTTTAAGGTGAGATCGAGCATGGTATAATCTGCCGGTGGCACATAGAAACGGGGCTCTGTTAGAATGATCTCTCGGTTTTGGTAATCAATAGCTACTACAAAACGACTAAATACCTGATAGCCAATTATCCCATGGATTTTAATTTTTCCGTTATAAGGAAAAAAATACCTGCCGTTAGCCACCAAGATACTAATACCCTTCCCAAGCGCATCACCTAGCTTGACTTCATTTTCCAATGACAGGAAGGCCATTTTATTACGGTTCCGACCATATCCATGCAGCGAAATCTCTTTGTCGAGCACCTCAAGTTTTCTCTTAAAATTGTTGCCAAATAAGATAACGGACCGTCCACCGGTATCAAGAACAAGGTTTACCGTGATATTCTCATTTATCTTTACC
>JBCCIX010000479.1:0-3597 GCA_039028075.1 Bacteroidota bacterium
ATCGTTCAAAACCACTTTAGACGAGTACGGTAACTGTCATTCGCTTTTCAATGTGTCTACCGGGTTGATGTAGGAAGCTTTAAACGCGTGATAAAAGACGGTGGACATGGCAATCAAAAAAGTGAGCACTCCCGCCAGTATGAATGGCCAAAATGATAGTTGCACCCGGTAAGCAAAACCATTTAACCACTGTTCCAGGAACAGGTAGGACAGCGGTATGCCGATTAAAAAAGCCACTAAGAGTAATACAGAGAACTCTTTGGACAGCAGGCTCATAATCTGTGAAGTCTTAATGCCCAATACCTTGCGCAGTCCGATTTCTTTGGTTCGCCTTTCGATGTTGAAAGTGGCAAGTCCAAAAAGACCTAGGCAGGCCACACCGATAGCCAGTACGGACAGGATAACTGTAATCTTGCTGAGCTTCTGTTCAGCAGCATAGGATTGATTCAGGCGATCTTCGAGAAAGAAAAAATCAAACGGCCGGTCGGGTATAATAGAGTTCCAGGTGTTCTCCACCACTTCGATCGATTCGGGTATATTTTCACCATCGACGCGTACCGCCAGGTATTTCATGAATAAATTGAATGCCCTTGGATTAGTAGTCAAGTCCAGAACCAGAGGACCGATAGGATGGTGCTTAGAAACAAAATTGTAATCTTTTACTACGCCCACGATTTCACCTTTGAGCTCGTCTCGATGATAGAACCGCTTACCAATGGCTTCCTCGGCACTGTTCCATCCCAATGCTTTTACCATAGATTCGTTGATCACATAAGCAAGTGAATCTTCTGTATTGTAGTCTCTTGAGTAATCTCTTCCTGCGGCCAATTCGATGTTCATAGTTTTAGTGAAATCATGCAAGACATGAAACCTTGGAAAAGGTTTAGACCGCTCCATGCCTTCGAATCTGTAATTTTCTACCTGATGCTTTGCCCCAATTATTTCTTCAACGCCTGTTATGGACCGAACACGGGTACTCTGAAGTAGTTTATTTCTGAAGGTATCGTAATAATCACCCATAGGCGACCTGATGACCGGAATCATAAGCACATGTTCCTGGTCAAAACCAACCTCCTGATCTTGCAATAGCCTGAACTGATCGATAGCCACGATGGTACCTGCTATGAGGAACATGGAAATAGCGAACTGGGCGATGACCAGGATCTTGCGAAAGTTTAAGCCTTTTACTTTCAGGCGATCTCCCTTCAGCACCGCTACTGCTTGGAATGAGGAGAGTATAAAAGCCGGATAAAAACCTGAAAGTAGGCCTATAGAAATCGATAAAACCAGGCCATAGATAATATGTGATGGCAGTAGTAATTGACTAAGATCTATTTCTTTGTTGACCAACTGATTAAAGGCTGGTAACAGAAAAGCTACAGCCACAAAGGCGAGACTGACGGCCAGAAATGTCATAAGAATAGATTCAAAAATAAACTGGGTCACTAATTGTGACTTATTGCTTCCCAGTGATTTTCTAACCCCGACTTCTTTAGCTCGCTTAGTGGCCCTGGCCGTACTTAAATTTATGAAGTTAACCGTGGCAATAAATAAGATGAATATGGCAATGGCTCCGAAAATGTAAATACTCTTAATATCACTATTGGCTTGTATTTCATAGTCCAGTTTGGAATGAAGGTGGATGTCGTGAAGCGGCTGTAGTTCCAGAGTCACATCGGACTGGATAAATTCCGGGAAATATTTGGCTACAAAAGCGGGAAACTGCTTAATTAAGTCATTCGTAGAAGCGTTTTCTTTCAATACTATGTACGTCCAGCAGGGGTTCCAATACCACGAAGCGGGGAGGCTGCCGTTATACCATTGCTTTAAGCTTGAAAAGGAAATAATGAAATCATACTGAAAGTGGACATTGGTGGGAGCGTCCTCCAACACACCTGTGACCTCAAGCAATTGACCCGCCTGAAACTCTAGCTGTTTTCCTATAGGATCGCCATTGCCAAAATATTTGGCGGCCATGGTGGGTGTGATCAGAATAGAGTTGGGTTTGTCCAGGGCATGTTGACGATTTCCGGAAAGGAGCTTGAAATCAAAAACATCAAGAAAGCTAGAGTCGGCAAAAAATATCCGGGATTCGTTAAAGGCCTTGTCCTGTTCTTTATTAGCCAGCGTCAACGTAGGAGACTGGAAGTTAAATAACCGAACCATGCCTTCAATATGAGACTGATAATCAGCGGCCAAGGAAGGACCAGTAGGGAAGGGGAGACTAGCAGAATGCTCACCTACACCTTCGCTTTCAAAACGTTCCAGCACCCGGTAAATTCGATCAGACTTGATATGGAACTGATCATAGCTTAACTCATCCTGAATGTAGAGGAAGGTGAGCATGAAACAGACTAGGCCCACAGCCAATCCTGTAATATTTAATGAAGAATATAGCTTCTGCTTACTCACGTTACGTTTTGTTACTTTAAAGTAGTTACCTAGCATAATAGTGGTTTTAGTATTCGGAAGTTTCTTAATGGCGAAAGGCCTGAAAAAGTCTACGACGCCGGCCAGGAATAGTGTTTTGGCCACTAATGGACCGCTAGTTTCTAAACGTTCTTCGAAAAGCTCGTAAAGATCACCTCTTAGTATTTCAATCTCTTCTTCGCGGCAAAATAGATCGAGAAGCCAATCCATCCATTTCGGAGGAAGTCGTTCTGGAAGATTACTCATGTGATAAACCTAGTTTCGGAAGTGCATGATATAAACCGGAGCGCAGTTCAAAAGATTGGTCTAGCGCCTTACGACCAAAAGCCGTAAGCGTATAAAACCGTTTCCTACGTCCACCTCTTGATTTAGTAGCGCCACCTTCATAGGAGTCTAAAAAACCCTTTTTTGTGAGACGGTTTAGTGCGGAGTGCAATGCTCCAATGCTAGGGTTACGTCCGGTATGTTCCTTTAATGTATTCTTAATGGATAGACTGTAGGCTTCATCATTTAAAGTTCCAATAACCAGGAGTACGAGCTCTTCAAATTCACCGAGTTGCGTTGACTTCATGAAATGGCAAACGTGATAAAAACTTATTTGTTTCCTAATCGTATCCTAAATAAAAAATTTATGAAAGTATTAACTCTTTTCTTCGTCCTTTTCATGTTTGACGCTGCTACTGCACAATCGGATACTAGGATTTCAACCCTTGAATTTGTACAAATACTTGATGATAATAGGGAAGAGGCCCTCTTTTATTATCAAAATAATTGGAAGGTGTTACGAGAGATGGCAGTCAAGAAGAGCTACATCGATTCTTTTGGGCTCCTTGAGGTAGAATTTACTGAAGATCAACCTTATCACATTATACTCATGACCACATTTGCTAACAAGGATCAATTTGAGAAAAGGGAACAGCACTTCGAGGAGTTGATCAAGGCCAAGGGCCCTTTAAGATTACTGAACGAAAAAAAACCAGGTGAATTCCGGAAGAACCTTTATTTGAAAGAGCGTGTCATGCACCTGAATTAGCTTTAAATAGCTAGACTCACTTGTGGTCTGATGAATTTCATCATATCTTTTCACCATGAGGAGATTCATCATTTTACTTATTGCTCCGGTCATTTTTTTAGGCTGTGTCACCAACGGAGACAATAAGCCACTGA
>JBCCIX010000480.1:0-3597 GCA_039028075.1 Bacteroidota bacterium
AAATTCAACCAATTTATGACCCGATAGATAACAAAAAGGACACTCATAAATTTTCTCGCCGCTGAGCGGTATAATGTTTTCTTCCGTATCTATTCTGAGCGTAGTATACTCTATCAATGAATTAAGGACATTAGAAGGCATTCGTTGGTCTACATCCCAATCACCTGACTCGTATTGTAATCGGGTAAAAAAGAAAGCGTTATTATCATAAATTATATCCGATCTGTGCATATGTACTGCTTATCTTGTAGTCCACGTTGGGCGGAATTTATTGACCACCAAATTCACGTTTTAAAATATTGTTTTAGCCCCTATGAATAAAAGTCGTCCATACAATTCTGTGTAATGGTAATCTTGAGCATGGCAAGCAAAAAAGCCATCTACTGATGAAAATGGCTCTTCACGCTGGTCACTCTAAATGTTAAACCGCATCAGAAAGACTGGTAAAGGTAAAGTCACGTACTTTCATATACGGGATGAGATTTCCATTTATTCTCACCTGCTGGCCTAATGTCTCAAGGTTATTCAGCATGATGATCGGACTTTCATTAAATCGGAAGTTCTTAACCGGATGCTTAATCCTACCATTTTCGATGAAGAACGTACCGTCACGTGTAAGTCCGGTATACAATAGGGTCTGAGGATCTACCGTTCGGATATACCAAAGGCGCGTCACCAAAATACCCTTTTTTGTATCTTTAATAAGGTCATCCAGTGAAGCATCTCCTCCCCCCATAATCAAGTTACTGGGGAATACTACCGGATCAACTTCCTTTTCCTTGGCCCAGAAACGACTGTAGAAGAGATTTTTTACCACCCCATTCTCTAGCCATTTCATCTTCTTCCGGGCTTGTCCATCTCCGGCCCATGGCGCTGAGGGCACCTCGGGATGTTGAGGGTCTGACCATAGTTGCACACGCTCATCTACGATCTTTTCACCCAACTTAGTACCGCCACCTTCTTTGCTCATAAAACTACGCCCCTCATCTGCCCTTCTCGCATTGAAAGAACCGGCCATATTACCTAGTAACTGAGATGAGGCCGCAGGTTCAAGTATTACCGTGTACTTACCTGGCTCAATGGCTTTTGCATTCCTGGACTGTAACGCCTTATCGATGGCTACAGCAGAGGCTTCTTCAGGATTGAACTTGTTGACATCGTTAAAATCGCGGGTTACCCAGCCGGAGCCAGTGCCATCGTTTGAACGCATTGTAACGGTGAAATTCACATTGGTTGACTCATTGCAGGCAAACAGTCCTTTGCTATTAATCATTGCCGCAAACCCAGCCGAATCATTAAGAAAACCTGCGGCAGTCACTTCTTTGGCTGCGGCAGGTTCAATGCTAGTAATAGCCACTTTAGCTCTGAACTCAGGCGTTATTTTCGCGGTGGAGTCGATATAGGTTTTTGAATCCAAGTACTCTTGGGGACCTAAAGGTTCCATAAATTCGGGGTTTTCAGGAGAAAGTTGCGCTAGCTCTTCGGCGCGTTTTACAACTTTTTCGAGGGAAGCATCGTCGAATTCATCGATAGTAGCCACCCCCGATTTTTTACCGTAGCTACATTGCACTGACATGTTTTGGTTGGATCTGTGCCCGGCAGTAGACACCGTGTTTCTCGCGTAACGTATATTACCACTTTCACTGCCGTTTAAATTGATTTCGCAGGTCTCAGCAGTAGAAAATGATAGCGCCTTTTCTAAAATCTGCTTTGCTTCCTCTTTTGAATATATTGTCATTTTTCTATTTCAATTTTTTTATAAACAATGATTAAATGGTACGTCCCGTATTGATGACATTAACACCATTGAAACGTGTGGTCGAGCTGCCGTGCGAAACTGCACTGATCTGTGAGGGCTGACCCTTGCCGTCAAAAAACGAACCAAACATCCGATAGTCGTCCTTATCGCAAATCTTCATACATGAATTCCAGAATTCCTGCGTATTCGATTGGTAGGCCACATCGTTCAACATCGGACCGATCTTGCCATCTTTGATTTCGTAGAATACCGTACCTCCGAATTGGAAGTTATATCGTTGTTGATCAATAGAATAGGACCCCCTACCAGCGACGTAAATACCTTTCTCCACATCTTTGATCATATCATTAACAGAATACTTTTCAGTACCAGGTTCAAGCGATACGTTGGGCATGCGCTGGAATTGCACGTCGTTCCAACTTTGAGAATAGCAGCAGCCGTGTGATTCATTTTGATCGATCATATGCACTTGATCACGGATAGCCTGATAGTTTACCAATATGCCATCTCTAACCAAATCCCATTTCTTGCAAGCCACGCCTTCATCGTCGTACCCCACGGCACCTAATGAGCCTACTTGTGTTTTATCTGCAACCAGATTTACGATCTCGCTGCCGTATTTAAAGTCTTTTGATTTCCACTTATCTAAGGTTGCGAAACTGGTTCCCGCATAGTTAGCCTCATAGCCAAGCACTCGATCTAATTCCAGTGGGTGACCCACAGATTCATGAATAGTGAGACCTAAATGATTAGGCTCTAGCACAAGATCGTATTTTCCCGGGTCTACCGATTTTGCCGCTAACATTTCCTTGGCCTGTTGAGCGGCCATGGCGGCATCCTCAACAATATCATAACTATTTCTGTACAGCTTTAGATCTCCTGGGCCACTCATTTTCTCGGCCTCGGCACCATCCATATATTCGTAACCCATACCCATCGGGGCACTCAGTGCTTGCCGCGATTTGAACTTACCTTTTTCTCGGTCAACGGCGGTAACTCCGAAGGTAGGCCAAATCCTGTGCACATCTTGGTCGATGTAAGACCCTTCCGTTGACGCAAAGTACTTTTGTTCATTGACCATAAAAAGGGCAGAATTCACAAAATTAGCGCCGTTCTCCATGGCCTTGGCATTAGCACTCAGCAAGAGATCGACCTTATCCGATACTGGCACGTCTTTAAAATCCTTTTCTATAGGAGTCTTCCAACTCACTTCTCCATAGCCTTTAACCGGTGCCAACTTGACCGGCTCCTTTTGGATTTTAGCGTTGGCTTTAGCGATGGCTACAGCCTGCTCGGTCGCCTTTTTTATGCCGTCCGGTGTGGTGTTAGTCGTCGATGCAAACCCCCAGGTGCCATTGGCGATCACTCGAATTCCCATGCCGAAAGATTCAGTATTGACTACATTTTGAACTTTATCCTCGCGAGTAAACACGTACTGATTCAGATACCTCCCGAGTCGGGCATCAGCGTAAGTGGCACCAAGCGACTTAGCAGTATTCAACGCCGTATCGGCCATGGCCTTTTTACCTGCCACATCCACACCAGGCTCAAGCAATGCCTCAATGGGAATGCGCTTACCCATGAGCTGAGAAGGTACGGCCATAGCCCCCGCAGCACCAAGCCCGGCCAGCTGTACAAAATTTCTACGTTTCAATTTTTCTCCTTTTTTTGGTTGATATGATTTGATTTATTGCAAGGTTACTTCCCACCTATTTCCTGAATTTGATAGTAAAAGATTTAATCTGAAAGGTCAATTATTTAAGCGGTCGTAGATGGAGGTAATGCACGGCAATTTTAACAATGAACTTCTCATAAACTGGACATTTCTGAGGCTTGAG
>JBCCIX010000481.1:0-3597 GCA_039028075.1 Bacteroidota bacterium
ATTCAGAAAGTGCTCGAAAAAACAAACGGAAGGGTTAGGGGAAAACAAGGCGCGGCAGAAATTCTTGCCATCAACCCTTCAACGTTAGAATCCAGAATCAGAAAACTAGGAATAAGCAAAAAAAGTATTTTAAGATAATTCAGTTCGAAATATTTGGCAGGTCCACCGCGTGCCACTTAGGTTCTTCGTTCGTTAAAAAACTGGTGTCCGGGAAGAGATTTTTCAATTTGGAGTCATTCGCTAGAAATACCTTTTAAATGCCTAAAGGGAAGTTCTCAGTGGACCCTTTTAGGGTGGAGATAGTTTTCAACTTCAAAGAAAAATCGATTCTCGGACGCTTTTTAAACGTATTTATTGGATTCAAAAAATCGAGTTGTACACCAATAATCGCACTTAAAATAGTAATTCATCAATTTGATTCTCATCTATTTCCAGCTGCATTTTTTGTATTTTTCCCTTGCTTAGATAAATGCCGCTACGGTCCAGATAGTTGTCCTTAAAGCCGGCATCATATAAATTTTGGGCCCCTTCTTCGGGAGCCTTGAAAAGTAAATTTCTGATGGGCTTTAGCCAAAAAGGCATACCGTCACCCGCAGTCATTTTGGTTTTAATGGCTCCGGGATCAACGTTCACAATGCGCACGTTCTGCCATTGCGTACTTAAATGATTCATCAATAGTACAAGCATTAATTTTGAGTTAAGGTAAGAGCCAAAGAGTTTGGTAAATTTTTTAGGTTTTTTAAAAGTGGGAATGTCGATAGAATTTTGTTTGTTTAAGCCCGCCGTGGCTGTATTTATGACAAACGGTTTATCTGCTTTATCCAGTAAAGGTTTGAGTTCTTTAGTAAGCAGGTAAGGGCTGATTGCATTCACCTCTAATTGAAGTTCATTTCCATATTTTGAGAGGTACAACTTATCCAATAAAACACCCGCGTTGTTGAATAGGCCATCGAGCTTGCCGTTTGCGGCCATGAGTTCTTCAGCCACGGCTTTAATTTGCCCGCGATCACTGAGATCTCCAATAAAAATTTCGGGTTTGTTTTCTCCGGGAAATAAGTGTTCAGCGTCCGACTTTCTTGCTTCACTTTTTACAATCAGACCTACTTGATGTCCTTTTTCCAGGATTTTTTTCGTCAATTCGAGGCCTATACCTGAGTGTCCGCCCGTGATTAAAATATTCATGATATCTGCTGTTTAATTATTCAATGACGGCCATACTTTCGGAAATGCTTTCCCTTTTTTCAATGGCCGGATAAAAGTCCTGGTTTTTTTCTCGGTATTTATTCAAACTTTTTAAAATATAGTCTAACAGGTTGACCGCTTGAATAATGTAGGGACCCTTGTTCAACATGACACATTCCGCGTTTAATGAAGTGGCTGCATCCGTAATTTCTGATCGTGAAGGGATCCCCTTTTTGGCCAGCGTTTCCAGCACCTGAGTGGCCCACACCACCGGAACATGTGCAGCATGACATACTCTTAAAATCTCATGCTGTATTCTAGCTATATTTTCCCAACCCGTTTCGATCGCCAGGTCTCCACGAGCCAACATCACCCCAATGGGATAGTGTTTCATAGCCTCTAGTAAAATTGAGGTTAAATTGTCAAAGGCTTTTTGCGTTTCGATTTTAAGAATGATGCCAATTTGTACGGGGATCTGAACCTTCTTTAATTCGCTTAACAGCTGCTTAACATCCTGCTCGGAGTTAACAAATGAAAAATTGATCACATCGGCATGGTCAACAATAAAGGGCAGGTTTTCCAAATCCGTCTGGGTAAGACCGCTGATCTGATGATCAGTGTCAGGAAAATTAATCCCCTTATCAGATTTTAAAGCGGTATTTACCGATTTGGTATGAATAATTTTTACTCTGATGTAGTCCGGGTGAACTTCTCCAATTTTACCGATGATTTTGCCGTCATCGAATAGAATCTTTTCTCCCGCCCGAACGTACTGAAATATTTCTGAAGAGGTACATGAAATAGAAGGCTCTTCTAATAATTCGCCATTTTCGTTATATCTAGCCGGACTTCCAGGAGTGCTTGACATCGTAATTTTTAAACAGTCACCGGGACTGAGTAAAATGGATTGCTCGACCCAGGGCACATAGGTTACACTTGTCACCTTGTCGTTTTTCTTAGATTTCAGTTGAGTGCCCTTTTCTATGTAACAGGTCTTGAAAGATTGAGTAGTTACCTTTAACGGACTTACATCTGTTACTTGAAGACTCCTTCTTTTACCACGCGCATCTTTTAAAACGATCACATCGCCGAGGTTAAGGGTGGCTAAAAATGTGCGGTCAACCCCTATTCCTTCCAACCTTGGGGGCTGATCAGATGAAAGCAATACAATTTGAACGGGTTTTAAGATGTGCCCAAACTCGTTTTTGTCAGGCTTATATCTTCTGACCTGTGGGCCGGGTTCAATGGTACCTGTGCGAATTTTGGGCCCTGCCAGATCCATTGAGATTTTACATTCTTTTCTCAATCTCTTCTTCGCTTTTTGCACATTGTTAATCATCTTCTTCCACACCTCTTGATTATCATGTGCGCAGTTAATTCGGGCGTTGTTCATACCTGCGGCAACCAAACTTGCGACTAACTTGTAATTATCCGCCGCTTCACTAGGCAGCGTTACCATGATCCTTACCCTTCGCCCTTTTGATCGATAACCTAAAAGCCTGAGCGTGATGCTGTTAAGCGTTTTTCTTGACTTTTTGATCGATATGCGTTGGTGAGCTCCGTCCTTCGAAGTATCGTGCATTAAGGCCTTGAGTATATCCCGGCTACTTTGAAGACTCGCTACCAGGTGGGACTCGGATTCCGCCAAACGATTTAGACCTAAGTCGCCTAATTGCTTCTGCAGGTCGCTGAGGTCCTGTCTTCTCAAGCTTTCATAGTGGACTAAGTTTGCTGAGCTCTTTCTGAAATACGGATGAACCTGCTCTATTTGTATGTGATGCCGAGCTTCTTCCTTGTAAAGTTGAGAAAGAATATTTCGGATTTCTTCAATACTTTTTTCGATGTGAGCGTTATTTTTTTTCATAACCCTGGGTCCAAACTTTTTTCTGATAATGAAAGTAATTTCTTAGGAAATTACTACGTATGCATTAAGATGGATTAACAAAGCAACAAAGTGAGGTGCCCCGGTTAAATCTTATTCAAAAGCTATTTACAAGAAAAGCGCTACACCAAATCTGCCGAATATAACTCGGTTTCTTTTTCTTTTCCGCGCAACTGAATAGATCCGAGCGGTTGATAAATAACTCGCTCTGTATCCATCCTCCTTTTTAGCTGGTCGGAGATGATGAAGTCGGTATTCATGGTATTACACTGACCTTGGATGCGGGCTGCCGTATTAATGGTATCGCCATGATATGCGATCTCTTTTTTAAACTTGCCTACCTCGGTGACCATGACCGGACCAATATGCATACCTGCTTTAAAGGTGGGCGAAGTTTGATATTTGTTTTCATAGTATTCGCGTTTTGTTTTAAGTTGGTTGCGGAACGCAAAAAAGGCGAGCAAACAGTTCTGATCTTTGAGTCCGGGCTCCGTCTTCCAGGTTAAAACAGCTTCATCACCTACATATTGATA
>JBCCIX010000482.1:0-3591 GCA_039028075.1 Bacteroidota bacterium
ACATAGAATGACATCAGTTTTTCACTGTCGGATATATTTACAGAGGTAATATCACCCACAGGAAGGTTAGCCAATTCTAATAATTCACCTGTAGTATTATCAAATATTTTAATTTCGGTGCGAGCGTCATTATTAATAGCCGCTACGCGATATTTTCCTCCGTGAGATTGATAAGCGTATGAAATATCCCAGTCTTCCCTTAGTATATCCTCGCTCTCTCCGGTTGTAATGTTATACTTTCTCAGATGCATAAATTCACTGTTCTCATTTGTCAAGTAGAATAAATAGCTATCGTCAAGACTAAAGTATTGCGCACCGAACTGTGCATCCCCTTCATGGGGAGAAAGCAGCTTGGTTTCACCGGATTCCGTATCCAAAAGATACATATTCGAGTTGTTCGTGGTGATGGATTCGTTCAGTGCCAGATAACGACCTGTGGTAGAAATGGACGATACATTGTATCCCTTATCATTGGTATAAAGCACGTTTTCTTGGTAAACATCACTTTCAGATTCACTTTCAATGTTGACAGCGTAGAGGTCGAAATACTTTGGATCTCGTTTGTTGGAACCGTAGTAAAATTTAGACCGGTCATAGCTCCATCCGTAGAAGCTGGATTTGGCCGTTGAATCCGGGGTGAGGTCCCGATTGGTTCCATCAACTTGTCTTACGTAGATATGGGTGATTTCATTGCCACCTTGATCACTCGTGTAAAGGATTCTTTCGTCATTGGGAAAATAGGCACGAGCGAAAATGGCATTACCCGTTGAACTCGTCAACTGAGTAGTGCTTCCTGTATTTATGTCTATTTGGTACGCGTTGAATATGCCTGTTTCCTTACTGCTGATCAGTATTTTACTTTCATCAGGTGAAAATGAACTGCCAAAGATCTGGTTGATATCCATGAACTGTTCTATGGTGTAAGAAGCGGGTTTTTCTATCTTTTCTTTTTCTTGAGACGCACTACATGACCATAAGATGGTAGCGCTTATGAGCGAGAGTTGAATGACTTGTTTCATGCTAGCAGTTTTTAATCGGATAAACAATGTAGCCATTTAGCTTTGGTTTTACTAAAATCTTAGATTGAAAGTTGTGCCGATGTCTTTTTCTGAGTGTACATCTATCTTGCCCTTGTGCAAGTGCATAATTTGTTGGGACAAGGCCAAACCGATGCCTGATCCTTCTTTTTTAGTGGTAAAAAAAGGTATGAATATTTGATCTAATTTATCTTTCTCGATCCCTGATCCATTATCTGAAATGGCAATTACATTTTTTGTAGGACAGATAATAGACAAGTGGGGCTCTTGTGTATCTCCTACAGCGTCTAAAGCATTTTTAATCATATTGATTAATACCTGATCTAAAAGTTCGGGGTCGGCCAGGATTTGTATCTCATCGGAAACGGAAACGCTAATTTCAACTCCTTGGGTTTCGTTTTTGAAGAGCTCCAGAATTCGATTGATCCGTTCTCGAATCCTGACACTTTCAAAAACAGGTGTGGGAATTTTAGTTAATTTTCTGTAGGAGGTGGTAAAGGACTGCAAGCCTTGACTTCTGTTCTCGACGGCATCCAGCCCAACCCACAGTTTATCAATGGAGTCTTGATCCATAGGCTTATTTTCATTCCGCTTCCTATCCACAAGAGATTTGAGAGTTCCGCTCAGGGAGGTGATTGGAGTTACAGAGTTCATAATTTCGTGGGTCAGCACCCGTATTAGCTTTTGCCAGGCGGCCAGTTCATTTTCGTCAAGCGCATTCTTGATATTTTGCAAAGAGACTAGTTTGAAAAATCTATTCTGCAATTTAAATTCTGAGGCATGTACGTTGAGTTGGAGCATTTCATTCTTGACGATCAGTTTCACAAGTCTATTTTCACCTGGCTTAATCTCACGGATGACTTTCAATAAATACTTGTCGACTCTTTGTATTGTCTTGAGACTTATGATTTGTGGCAGCCCAAGTAAGTCTTTAGTGGCTTGGTTTGCCCATTGGACCTTCTCTGTATCATCAAAACTGAGGATGCCAACTTTTACGTGTTCTACCAGGGATTCAAGATAAATATGTTGTGCCTGCTTTTGAGAGCTGATGTCTTCGAATTTATCCGTGATTCGATTTAACACCGCGTAGAATTCATTAAAGGATTTACCTTTTCCTTTTTCTGAAAAGCGAGTGGTAAAATCATTTTGGAGCAAGGCCAGTAGAAATGACTTAAAATCCCTATTCGTCTTGTCTATATACCAGAAGAATTCAATGAAGACCACGACTAAAAAGAGAAAGATATAGAAGCTTCTCAGGTAGCGCGGTTCTACCAGCAAGTAAAACACCATCAGGCTTATGAGTACAGTAATAATGGCAAGGCGTAAGACGATATTGAGTCTAAAATTTCTCATTACAGTCCGTACTTCTCCATTCTTCGGTACATTGCTCCCCGAGATAGCCCTAATTCCTTTGCCGCGTGACTGACGTTTCCGTTGTGCTTGAGGAGCGCTTTTTTCACGGCCCAAGCTTCTATATCTTCCAGGTTGTAGTTTTCAAATTCTGCTTGATCTTCATGATCGGAAAAGGCAAAAACAGATAGTCCCAAGTCAGGTTCATCGGATAAAATTACCGCACGCTCAATGGTGTGCTGCAACTCTCTAATATTCCCGGGCCAGTCGTACCTTTTAAGTTCAGCAATCACTTCATCCCTTAGACGAATATTACCTTTCTTATACTTTCTTGAATATGTACCTAGGAAGTGATTTGCGAGAAGCTCAATATCCGTTTTTCTGTCCCTTAGCGGTGGGAGTGTGAGTTCCATAGTATTAATCCGATAATATAGATCTTCCCTGAAATCACCGGCATTTACCATCTGCCTTAGATTACTATTGGTGGCACAAATAATGCGTACGTCTACGTCAATAGCCCGGCTGGTGCCCAGTCTGGTTATCCGTTTACTTTGTAAGGCGGTAAGTAACTTCATTTGCAGAGAGAGTGATAAGTTTCCTATCTCGTCCAGGAATAATGTACCTTTGTGAGCGGCCTCAAATCGTCCCATCCGATCTGCTTTAGCATCTGTAAACGCCCCTTTTTTATGGCCAAAAAGCTCACTTTCGAAAAGTTGCTCCGAAATAGAACCAAGATCTACCGATATAAAAACTTCTCCTTTTCGGGATGAAGCCTCATGAATTGCCCTTGCCGCCACTTCCTTACCCGTACCATTTTCACCAAGCAGCAGTATGTTCGCATCAGTGGGTGACACCTTTCGAATGAAATCTGTCACTTTATTCATTACTTTAGATCGGCCGATCATTTTATACTTGCCTTGAGAAGACCGGGCTACAGTGTCTTGTTTCGATTTAAGGTCTTGAATTTCCCGGTGCTTACAGGCTAACTCAAAGGCGTTGGTAACTGTGGTAAGTAATCGCTCATTTTGCCATGGTTTAATGATGAAATCGGTTGCTCCTGCTTTCATGGCTTCTACGGCGGCATTTACCTCACCATAGGCGGTCATCATTATAACACTTGCTTGAGGTGCCCATTGCTTTACCTTTTGTAAAAGCTGTATGCCCTCTTTGCCGGAAGTTTCGCCTTGGGAAAAGTTCATATCCA
>JBCCIX010000483.1:0-3585 GCA_039028075.1 Bacteroidota bacterium
GAGGATTTACTCAGTGAAGATTTCGAATTTTATCACGACAAAGTAGGTATCGATAAATCCAAAGCCTCTTTTATAAATTCAATAAAGAATGGCCTTTGTGGAACGGGAGAAAATTCAACGCGCAGAGAACTGATAGAAAGCAGTTTACAAGTATTTCCTCTATATGACAATAGTATTTTGTACGGTGCCATCCAGAAGGGCATCCATCGATTTCATGATACCATTGCGAGATTTACCCACGTATGGCTACTGGAAAATGGAAAGTGGACAATTTCCAGAGCATTGAGCTATGATCATAAAAACGATTGAATAGAGATTTTAGGTTTAGTAATGAATGTCAACACGAGTTTTGTACTACTGTGATATAACGATGTGTACCGAAGATAATGGACCTCCACATTATAGCGGAGTCGCAATCAAATCGATATGATCTGAAAACTTCATAGCATAATTCATGAAAAAAAGAGAAGAAACAATCTGATTGCTTTTTTGCCAGGTTCTAGCGGTAAAAAAGCCTCGATGGTTCTAACCCATTAAAAGATACCCGAAGGAATAGGTCATGAGCATGTACATGAATAATGACAAAGAAGGGATAGTGGATCCCTGAATACATTGAACAGATCACCAAATCGTCTGACTGTAGACCAAACCCGATCGGATTACGATCGTTTGTATTAATAGTTAGGTGCGTTCAGCACCTAATCAAGAAATACATATAATGGAAGATAATAAATCATTAAATACAGAACCGAATATTGTAAGGTGGGCTCTTAAATTTGCGTCCACCGCCGGAATCGCGGGTATGCTATGCTGTGTAGCACCGGCCATACTCTTTATGTTTGGCATTATGGGAGGCGCCTATGCTATCTCATTTGCGGACTTCTTTTATAATGCAAATGGATCTGCAGGCATAGGTGCCTGGGCACTAAGAGGTGTAGCACTATTAATTGGCGGCTACGGAATATATGCGTATCGAAAACGTCAAAATCAGTGTTCGATCGATCCTAAGAGAAAAAAGAAAAATCTGGTACTTGTATCCCTCATCGTTATTGTATTGGGTATTGGCATCTTTTTTACCTTAGAAAAATGGTCTTCGTGGTATTTCGATGAGCACATAGTACCCGCCCAACAGGAAGAACTTTTCGGCGGACATCAATAGTGGCGGTCAAACTCCTCATCATTTGGTGCATTTTTTCTCTTATAGACAGTGAAAGATGGCGATTTTGAAGTGACAATTTATTTGGTCGCACCCTAAAGTTTAGAAGAGGGCACTTGGAGTTCACTTATCCAGTTGCTTTTTTTGATCTGTGGAAAACGAGCTTTAAGCACGATGATTAAGCAGTTCCCATGATCGTTGAATCGAACAAGGCAGCTGCTTTACTTTTCAGGATCAGAGTTCACACTACCTGCTTTTCTCATTTAAATAAAACGTTTTGACGGACTATTATAACATACAATCTAACTTCACTACTGAGCAATTATTAATTCAAAATTCTGTGCGCGAGTGGGTCGATAAACACGTGAAGCCCGATATCGGAAGATATTATCAAGAAAATAAGTCCATTCCTGATCTTGCCGATAAATTGGCGGAAATTGGCGCATTTGGCTTAATTATTCCCGAAGCTTACGGCGGGCTTGGTATGGATTACCTTTCCTACGGTTTGATGATGCAGGAACTGGAAAGAGGTGACACCTCCGTACGGGTAATGAGCTCCATTCAAACTTCACTGGTCATGTATGGCATAAGTGAGTTTGGTTCCGAGGAGCAAAAGAAAGAATACCTACCTAAACTCGCTAACGGGGAGCTCTTGGGTGCCTTTGGATTGACAGAACCCAATTACGGTTCGAATACAGCTGCAATGAATTGTCATTACACCGAGCGTGGAGATAAATTGGTGATACAGGGTAGTAAGATGTGGATTGGTAATTCTGCCGAATGCGATGTGGCCCTGTTATGGGCCAGGGGTCCCGAAGGAAATATACGAGGCATTCTCATCGATAAGCAATTAATTACGAATTTCAATACCCATGTTTTTAAGGATAAACTCTCGTTTAAGTCATCCACGACAGGTGAGCTGATCTTTGAAGAGTCAGAGCTGCCGAAAACCCAACTGCTGGAGAAAGCCACAAGTCTGAAAGATGCTTACGCGTGCTTAAATGTTGGCCGTTTTGCGGTGGCTTGGGGCAGTTTGGGTATCGCCATGGATTGTTATGAAACGGCGCTGCAGTATTCACAAGAAAGGATCCAGTTCGGCAACCCCATTGGTACAAAACAACTGGTGCAAAAAAAATTAGCTGAAATGATCACGGAGATCACCAAAGCCCAACTCCTATGCTATCAGTTAAGTTTACTCATGGATAAAGGAGAGGCGAAATACACGCAGATTTCCATGGCAAAAAGAAACAGCGTAGCCATGGCGCGTTTTGTAGCCAGCGAGGCAAGACAAGTATTAGGCGGGATGGGCATATCTTCTGATTACCCTATCATGCGGCATCTTATGAACTTGGAGACCTTAGTTACTTATCAAGGTACGCATGAAATCCATCTACTGATTACCGGCCGTGATATTACCGGGTATGACGCGATTTAGATCACGATATTTGATCTTTCGTACCGGATAGAACTCCGCTTATGCTTCAAGTTGCACCGTGATAAGATCGAAAAAATAGGAGAACGCCACTCATAAAAAATGAAACCAACAATGCTAAGCGAATATTTCCTCGAAAAAGAATGGCTAGTTAATACACTTTGTTTGGTTCCTTTTTTTATTAAAACCATGCTGAACTCCATAATTATTAATCAACGCGACGGAACAAAAAAAATGTTGCTTGCTTTATGGCCTTCAGTTGAAAATTTCAACTATTTGGCTGAATGTATGCTTCGATTTTGGTGGCCCGCTAAATACGGCAAATCTTTCTTAAAGGGAACATCTAATCTGTTCAGTTCATTTTTTTTAATCTTTGTCCTAGTCGTTTTGGTAAATAAAATAGCTGAAAAAATATAAATAGGTCTAATCCAGATGATTATTACGTTACACTAAAATTTCAATAGTTGGCACTGCTTTTCAAAATATTGGTTTCATCGAGGTTTTAGCCCTAGCCACTGTAGTGCTAAGGCAAATACCCCATGGAATAATTGTGTCTGGCGATAGTTAAGCAACTCCACCAGAAAACAGCATTTTAGCTTAAAAAACTCTTTGTTGATAAACTGAATCTTAATTAATTCAACCAGAAATGAGAAAAATAACCCCTTACAAAACCACTAAAAATGCATTCTCAGTCCTTGATAATGGCGGTCGGTTTTACAACTGGTCGTCCAAGGCGAATGATGCTAATATTTCTTCGGCCGAATTAGGTAAAGCGGCAGGCGCTTTTTCAGGCCGGCAGGTAAAGATGCTTTACCTCGAAATGGCGATCTCAGACCTTACCGAAGAAGGAAAACGACAGATCAAGCAAAGCCTGACCAAAGGCCTCCGATCTGATCTGAGCAAATACCCCGTAAAACGACTCCTACCCTCCGAAGCAAAAAGCCAAGCTCAAATAGGAGAAAGCGCTATCATCACCGGTATTCCCAAACTGATTGAC
>JBCCIX010000484.1:0-3572 GCA_039028075.1 Bacteroidota bacterium
ACCTCATTAAAACCGACGAATACATGACCTCCTTCTCTTCCGTATTTTAGTCCATTACTTAATAAATTGGTGATCACTTGGTTCAGACGTTGCCAATCCCCAAAGACCGTAACCGATTCGGAGGTTCCCGGCTCGAAGGCCAGGGTGATGTCTTTTTTGTCTGCCTTATTTTCGAACTGATCCAGAATATCTGCAGTCATTTGCTTAATATCGAAGTATTCAAAATACATACGAATCTCACCGGTCTCTATCTGCGATAGCACTAGAAGGTCTTGAACAAGCATATCTAAACCGTCTAAACTCTTTGCCGCCTTCTTCAAAAAGCGGTTTCTTACACTTTTATCCTTAACCGCCCCGTCAAGCAAAGTGTGCACAAACCCTTGAGCTGCGAAAATAGGTGTTTTCAATTCGTGGCTTACATCGGCAATAAACTCTCTCCTAAAAGTCTCTATTTTCTTTAATTCATCAATTTCTTTCTGCTTCAGTGTAGCATACGAAAATATTTCTTCATTGATCTTTTTGAAGGGATTAAACGGATTAGATTTTTCGGTTTCAATGGTCGCCAACTCTTTTCTGCGAAGTTTATTGAAGAGGCTGTAGATCTTATCAATTTCTCTGAAAATCAAAAACTCCAGCACCACAAAACCAAAAAGATAAGCAGCAGAACCACTTATGAAGAAGGATACGATTAAAGCGTTTTGGGTTACTCCCTCGAATAGGCTTAAAAATGCGGTAGTAATTATGGCAACACAAAGTGCCAAAAGAAGGGCGATGACCCTAGAGCTGTAGACCATGCTCTAATTTAAACTAAACTTGTAACCTACACCTTTAACAGTTTTGATAAAATCGTCACCTATTTTCTCTCTGACCTTTCTGATATGAACATCCACGGTGCGTGCCAGTACATACACATCGGAGCCCCAGATGTTTTGAAGCAACTCATCCCGGCCAAATACTTTATTTGGATTTTGCGCCAGAAAATACAGCAGTTCAAACTCCTTCTTGGGCAACGTAATTTCCTGTCCTTCCATATTAATCGTGTAGCTAGACCTATCGATTAGTAGCCCTCCCAAATTAATTTGACTTGTCGCTGTCTTCTTTTTCGAGTCCCGTCTGAATAAGGCACTGATTCTACTCATCAACGCCCTTGGTTTTATTGGTTTTGTTATATAATCATCAGCGCCCACATCAAAAGCGGCTATTTCAGAGTATTCCTCTGACCTTGCCGTAAGAAAAATAATAAAGACACTAGATAATTCAGGCACCTCCCTTATTTGCCGGCATGTCTCCACACCATCTTGATCTGGCATCATGATATCCAGAAGTATTAAATCAGGCCGGAATTTTTTAGCCTTTTCTACCCCCTCAAAACCGTTAGTTGCGGTTTTTACATCGTAGCCCTGCTTTTCAAGATTATACTTGAGGAGTTCTAGTATTGATTCCTCATCATCAACAACAAGCACTTTCTGGCTTTGCTTGCTACCCATAGCTTCCGGTTTGGTTCAAGGTTAGGTTTATCACGATCAATTTAGAAAAATAAAACTATGGAGAAAAATAGGTAATGAAAAGGTGGTAACAATAACTTAACATTTACATAATTCCCTTTTCGAAGTTAGTGATGTCCACCTCAACCGCTCCAACGAACATGTCTGCCTTTATCTTAAGAGGCACCTTGTTTACATCGTCAGACAGCCACACTTGGATCGAGTTTTCCCCGTCAAACAATTCGTTATCTGGCATGATGGGCGTCAACTTTAATGATTTCAGTCTTCCTAGCTTTGTCTTGATCGTTTCCCTACCATCAAAACGGATTGAAAAATCGTAAACTTCATCATCGAAGAATGCGGCAACCTTAACGGTTTCTCCTTCACGAATGGTACTGAAATCTAAAGTGCGCAGATAATAATAGCCGCTGACCAGGTCCTGTACACACGCAGGAGTATCAAATACCTCCACGGGCTTCCAAAGTTTTTTACGCTTATCGAAGGTTCGAACGCGAGCTATCTGGTTATCTTGATCGAACTCCACAATCTCATGTTTTCGATACTTACCCTCTTCAATCTTACGGTAAAATTTTCTTGTGATCATAGCCGAAGAGTCCATGTAGGTTCCCCAGGTATCACGTATTCTCAGGAAAAGATCAAACATACCCACTGACCTCCCAAAAACCTCGATCTTGTAGCAGTCAAAACCATTGACGTTATAGAGGTTGTCGCTAATAGTCATAGTCGCCACTGCGGCATTAAGGAATCCGTAGTGCACCTTATACGACAGAATCTCACCCTTGTAAAAACTGATGGTTGGTACCGCACGGTCAGCATCATATTGGCCGGTGCCAAAGAACAAAAAAAGCAAAGCGATCAGTGCCAAAAAGGATTTCATCATGCTATAGAAACGGATACTTTTCCTTCATATCTTGTATAAAAGCATTTAAATCACCGTTAAATTCATTTACAAAAAGATCTTCTAATGACATTTGCTTCGACCTGTAACGCAAAAATGACATAAAGTAGGTATTGTTTAAATCCCTACCTTTAATTTTTGAGAGGAAGGATGTTGAACTTAAGGACAAAGTATCCATAGAAACCACTACCTTTTCAATCATCTCCCTCTTTAAAGCTATTTTCTTTGGAACAGAGGCATCAGCCGCGAAGGATCGGTAAAGCGAGTCTAATGCATCTGCCCCACGAAGGATATGGCTGATATAGATCTGCTCATCACGAAGTTCGTTTTCGTATTCCAGGAGATGGGTATCTGCATAGTATTTTTGCAAGAATAGCTCCGCACCTCTGTCTCCTATAAATGAGGCGAGGTTCTCATTGAAGTCCACGCTATCTTTTACAAATACGGTGGCGTGTACCAACTCATGTATAATAAGGTTAGCCAGGTCTCCATAGCTTCGGCCCAGCATATTACTTAAAATAGGATCTTTGAACCATCCCAGCGTTGACCAGCCCCCTACGGTCCTGAGCCCTACATCGTAACCAGCTTCTTCTACTTCGGCCATTTCGTCATAGGCCATTTCTTCAATAAAAAATCCTTTGTAAGGCATTTCGCCCACCACGGGAAAGGTCCAGATTTTGGGGTTAAAAGCAAAGGGTTCACAACCGGTAACCACCCACAATATGGGTTTACCCTTTTGGTCGTAAATAGTAGTGTAGTTGTCCGTGTCGTTTAGTCCTAACTCATCGATGGCAAACTTCCTCACTTCAGCTATAAAAAGTAGTTTTTGTTTGATTGAATCAGGTGTACCTGAGTTGTCGAGAAATTCTGATACAGGCTTGGCGTTCCAAACAATGGACAATTGGCCCTTGCCCTGAACTACTCCGTAATGTACCAAATCACGATAGTAGAATAACGTACCAACCAACACGACCGCCAAAACCAGCAGAATTCTTTTTATCATCGATGATCTTTTAGTTTAGAGACAAAAAATTGCGGCCGATAGTTTATATAAAGGCCATGGGAAAATTCGAACTCACCATTGCCGATGTCTAGATGAGGTTCGAATCTTGTGGATATGTAGATATGATCTGCAATTTTCAGCGTATGCAAGAATCTGAAAATAAGCA
>JBCCIX010000485.1:0-3568 GCA_039028075.1 Bacteroidota bacterium
AGGTGATGCTTATGCCCACAAGGAACTGTATCGTGCGTACAGTAAAGCGATGTTCAATACGTGTTTACGTATAATTAAAGATGTTAATGATGCCGAAGATATCCTTCAGGATTCTTTTGTTAGTGCTTTTAAAAATCTGCGGTCCTACAAGGGTGATGCTACTTTTGGCGCTTGGCTTAAACGCATCGTCGTGAACAAATCAATCAACTTTTTAAATAGACAGAAAGTAGATTTTGTTGACCTTGATCTACATATGCCGCTTATTGAGGAACCTGAGTTTGAACCGGACCGGTTAACCGTAAAAAGAGTCAAAAGAGCTATTGAAGAGCTTCCGGCCGGCTATCGGGCGGTGCTGTCATTGTACCTGTTTGAAGGGTATGATCATGCGGAAATTGCTTCGATACTTTCCATATCAGAATCCGCCTCAAAGTCTCAATACAGCAGAGCAAAAAGTAAGGTGAGAAAACTATTGAATGCCACAGAATGAATGATGACTTAAAAGATTTCATTACTAAAAATAGAGAAGCCTTTGATGATCGTGAACCTTCCAACCGGGTGTGGGATGGAATTCAGAAAAAAACGTCAAAGAAGAGTTTTCATTGGATATGGAAAGTGGCTGCCGTGCTATTCTTTTTAAGCAGTGTTATTTTGTACTTCGATCGGAATCATGGGGGAGAGGTGTTGCTATCACAGCAAGGTAAGATATCGTCTGATTTCCATGATATCGAATCGTTCTATTTCCAAATGATCGTAGAAAAAAAGACCTTAATCCAGTCCTATGGAAAGGTAAAAGAGCTTGACTACGCCTACGAGCAAGACCTCCAGACCCTGGATGCTATGTACGAGGTTCTTAAAGATGAGTTAAAATCAAATCCTAGTAAAAAAGTAGTAGACGCTCTACTGCTGAACTTAGTGGTACGCATCGATATTCTTAATAAAGAATTGGCCAAGTTGGATGAAAACACAATTGATGAAGAGGAATCACATCCGGAAATTTAGTAGGTATCTGTAGCCAAACTGAATTGATCTGTTTTTGAATCGAGTACCTTTCCCATCTCACATTTTAAAACTCGATAGTCATACTTCTTTACGAGTACATGATCATGTGTTGCCATCATAATAGCTGTACCACTCTTATTGATCTCGCGAAAAAGGTTAAATATCCCGATAGAAACGTCAGGGTCCAGATTACCTGTAGGTTCATCAGCCACCAACACCAAAGGCTCATTTAATAAGGCCCTGGCAATGACAACCCGCTGCTGTTCTCCACCTGAAAGCTGATGCGGCATTTTTGAACCTACGGAGCCCAAGCCCACACGCATGAGAACCTCTGCTTGTCTCGATTTCATTTTGGCTTTATCCTTCCAACCCGTAGCTCTCAAAACGAAGGATAAATTTTCTGCTACGGTTCTATCGGGAAATAACTGAAAATCCTGAAAAATGATACCTACTTTTCTCCTAAGCATAGGCACTTCAGTCGATTTGATATTTCTGATATCAAAACCTGCTACGTTCATTTGACCTAGTCGAAAAGGAAGATCCGCATAAATCGTTTTAAGCAGAGAGGATTTTCCTCCGCCTGTACGTCCAATTAGAAATACAAATTCACCTTTTTCTACCTCAAAGGTAACATCACTAAGAACGGTATTATTTTCCTGAAAGATGCTCGCGCCTTGAACGCGGATAACAGGGTCATTCGAAAACGACATACTCAACCGTTGGCTTTCCTGTGATCAGCCAAAAACTTTTCTAATCCTATATCGGTGAGCGGATGTTTCAATAAACTCGTAATGACGTTTAACGGGCAGGTTACCACATCTGCCCCTATCTCAGCACATTGCACTAAATGCATAGTATGTCTCACGCTTGCCGCTAATACCTCGGTTTCAAAGCCATAATTGTCATAAATTTGAGCGATTTGCTCAATAAGCGCCAGGCCATCGTGTGATATATCGTCTAATCTGCCAATGAAGGGAGATAAATAACTGGCACCGGCTTTTGCCGCTAAAAGGGCTTGTCCAGCTGAGAAAACCAAAGTACAATTCGTTCTTATACCCTCATTGCTGAAGTGCTTTATGGCTTTCACTCCATCTTTTATCATTGGTACTTTAACTACGATTTTGTCATCAATCTTGGCTAAATCTTTACCTTCCTTTATAATATTGTCATAGTCCGTAGCTATTACTTCTGCACTAACATTATTATCTACGATATCGCATATGGCCTTGTAATGTGCTTTCACCTTTTCTTGTCCACTAATACCTTCTTTCGCCATCAGCGATGGGTTGGTTGTTACACCGTCTAATACACCGAGGTCGTAAGCTTCTTTTATGTCGTTAAGATTTGCGGTATCAATGAAGAATTTCATGCTTTTTTTGTTAAATGGTTGGTACTTTATTAAAACTAAACAAAAGTATAAGTAAATGGTGTCACTTAGTTCAAGTGGCTTATGAATATTTAGAAAAGATCAAATAAAAAGGCAAATCTAGTATCGCACCGCTACAACCGCCTACCCTTGCTACCTTCCGGTCCTGGGGGAATTCAGCAGGAGCTGGTCGTACTGATTTGCCAAGCCAAAATTACAAGGATTTAATTAATTCGAGAAGGGAATAGAGATGTACCTTTTTAATTTCAGCTTGTGAAAGTTAGTTAGTCTTGGAAAATCAATGTCTTTCGTTCCGAGCACAGTACTGGAAAATCTGTTGATTCGGTAAAAGGAGAAATAAACAGATTGCTCTACTCAATAAACGTAGGGTGCGCAAAATGGCATTTTTTACATACACTAGTCCAGTGGAATTGCTATTCATTAGTTAACGTAGAAGTCAAGTGACTTATGTATTCCAGCCCTAACGTGTCAAACAACGATTGATTTGCCTTAATTTTTTAGATCGTGGCTTGCCGCTTTTCAGTTACATATATTTTGCGCTATTGCGGAAGGCTGAAAGTCGAGCTCTTTAGTAACAGGGGGGATGAAAAAGCTAATCAGCTACCTATTTTATTCGTAAAAAGTTAGATCCTATCTTTCGTATTGTTTTATGCTGAGAAAATGAAAGCGTAAACTTGCTACTGTAAATTTTTTTCTTCACTATTTTAAATTGCGATAAAGCCAAAAAATATTATGAATTACAATCGTAGAGATTTTCTAAAAATATCGTCGGCATCTGCATTGGGACTAATGAGCTTGCCCTACTGCTCGTCACCCTCTACAAATAAAGGTAGGGTAGGCGTAGGACTTCAGCTTTATACCGTTAGGGACGCTATAGCATCTGACTTAGAAGGTTCGCTGAAAAAGGTTTCTGAATTGGGCTATGTTAATTTAGAATTGGCCAATTACGCTAATGGTAAATTTTACGGTAGGTCTCCTGAGGCATTCAAACAGCTACTGGACGGTTTTGGGCTTCAGGCTATCAGCAGCCATACGGTAGTGGAGGCTGAGAGCGTGGGGATGAGCAAATCACAGCAAATGGCAGATGCGCATGCTGAATTAGGCGTGGCGTATTGCATACATCCGTGGGTACAGGATAAAGACCGCAATGTAGAGAGCTACAAGCAGCTCTGCGGAAATTTG
>JBCCIX010000486.1:0-3564 GCA_039028075.1 Bacteroidota bacterium
CATGGAATCAGATGCGGTTAGCACTTCCAATTCATCGTGAAGCGGTTTCGTGGCGTTTCTTAATTTTTCTAAGTGAATCTGATTTTTTTGAAGGGGCATACACTTCTCGTTTTTACTCGGCGGGGTTTCCTATTTACTCAAATATGAAGGTAATCAATCATTTTGTGAATCTGCTTGAATTATTGTTCATCAGCAGGTTTTTACGATTTCGGGTTATGTCTTTTTCCTTGTGATTACCTTATTCTTTTGTCTCAGGATCACGCCTTTTTACGTAGGTATGGGCCAACTGGTCGTATAAGCTACTTTCCCCCCTGTAAACCACTACGCTCACCAGATATGAAAATACTATAAGCTGGGGCCCTAGTAATGTGATCCATACCCAAAGGGGAGGGGATGTACCACGTGCAGAATAGTATACCATCCAATGAACGCCAACATGGGCAATTTCCCACGGAATAAATTTTAAAAAATTCCTTAAAAAGATGCTTCGGGGCTTGTTTTTCCGACTGGTAAAGATTGAAATACGGATTATCCTCTTCCCAAACGTGGCGGCCATGTTACTCTTTTCCATCAAATAGAAATAGAGAAATACGGGTAAGGTAAGTGTAAAGAAACTAACGAGCCCAGAAGCGGCGATAGGCTTTCGATACTCACCAATTTTGTTATCCCGAATAAGACTGCGGCATAGGTTAAAATAACCACATAGTCCAAAGAAAAAGCTATAATTCTTCGTCCAATCAGTTTCATGATGGTGTTCAACGTATTTCTATCAACAACCGTTGAGATTAGGCTATCCAGTGATGAGATGGTGCGTCCCTTGCCGTATCAATTTTCAATTCTATTGAAGATCACATGCCATATTTTAAGCTCTCCGCTACCGGTTCTTTTTAAGGTGATCAGGTTATTGGTTTCAAAGGGCATCGAAGTATTTCCATCTTTTGAATACCACGTGCCTTTTACCCCGCCTCGAACAATGACATGATCCTTAAAGCTGTGTATTTCAAAAGCCTCGTGTTTCATTTCTGAACGCCCCCATTTACGTTCTTCCACGAGCATTGATCTCAAGTCTTTACGATTAGTGATGGGACGATTCCCTTGCCCCATGTGCACCACATCTTCGGAGTAAACACTCATTTTTGCGTCAATATCCAAGGTGTGACTGTCCAGGTTTTTGAGTATTTCGAGAACCATCTTCCGATCCTCTGCTTCAGAAAACTCTTTTTCTCGGAAGTTAAGACAACCGAAAAAAAGCAGTGATAACATAAAGCAGGTAGCTATTTGTTTCATTTTAGTCCAAACTAGACTATTCCACTTTGATAAACCTTTCATAGCGATTATTCCGGTCGGATCTATGTCCGCATCTTGAGTATTTTTAGCATCTTACTTTTTGTTTAATGCGTTGGACTGCAATGACATCATTGTACGTTTGGCAACGGGGAGTCGTTGAAAATCCTCCTTTATTGGTAGACATTTGGTATTCTTCGTTTGCCATTGCTATCACTTTTTTAGTTTTACCATGGTAAACTTTCTTTCAACTTGATCTCCGGTCTTGCTTTTTACCTGTTCCGTTACTTCTCTTGTTTCTTCAATAGTTAAATTGGATTTACCGATAAGTCTTTTGATCCTTCTACGGTCATAGAGTGTGAATCTACCGCGAACAAAAGGCAGGTTTTCCATAAACTCTTTGTTGCCGAATGTCAAAACGCAACATCCCTCAGGTTTTAATGTTCTTTCAATCTCACCTATAAGTTGTTCAGGATTTTCCCAAAAGTAAATGGTATTTACGCTGAAAGTTCTATCAAAAAAATGATTAGCATACGGAATTGTGTTTCCATCGTAGCGATTAAATTCTGCTGGTTTGTCTGCGTTAATTTTTTGAGCTTCCTCGTACATTGTTTCTGAAATCTCTAATCCGTGGTAGTTTAAGCGTTTTGCTGCACCTAATAGTTCTTGTAAATGTCCACAGTTACCATGTCCTAGTTCCAGGACTACATTATCATTTTTCAAGGTCAGAAAATCTATTGAGTTTAAGGTCATTCTAATATTGGTCTCATTCATGGTTTCCCCGATTTCAATTCCGAACTCTCCGTTCGGACAACTCAATTGTTTTTCTAACTCCCGGATTTCTTCTTCTGTAAATGGGTGATTCATTGTATTATAGGGTGACTCCTCTTAAGCGTACAAACCGTTTTGCAAACGGTGGTGATCTTGAATTTTCTCATAAGCCGAATGGTGGTACCGCTATCAAATCTACATACATTCTTCGGGACGAAGTTGTTGAAATACTATAATACTGGTAGCAAACCTTACCAAGCCTTTTAACCACCCCTAGATGGTTCGAGGAACATGATTTTGCGAAGCTCGATGCCAACAAAACACTGCCTACATCTTGGAGTGGCCACCTGTCTAGCTGGACTTAGGTAACCTTTCTTTGCGGACCGCAGCGCCGGTTTCTTTCGCGGGCAATCGTTCACCCATGACATTTTTATGAGACTCAGGGACTTCCAGATTTTTTTCTTTAACGACTTTGAGTTGGCAATCGATGGTTGGCATCGCGGTATTAAGATCTCCGGAGTCGACCAATGCAACTAGGTCAAAACACCTCAGAAATTCCATTTTCACAAATCGGTATCAGGCTGTAGAGCGCGTTGTCCGCAGAATATGTGATCCGTTCAGGAAGGTAGTAGTGAGGATAAAAAGAAGCAATGGTCTTACCCATTTCGTAATTCACGCGAGCGATCCCATATTTTGAAATTACGATTTAACCATAAAGCGGCTCGCCACATTGGTCATTTGATCACTTGAGACTTGATGATTTTTACTTTTTTATGATACTTTTTTTGATCAGATACCAGATGTAACACGTAAAAACCATCAGGGATTTTTTGAAGATCTAAATAGCGATCTCCAAGGTAGGTCAAGTCCCATCTTTTACCTGAAAGAGAAGTAAGATAAAGGATTAAGTCTTTGGGAAATAGTCCTTGGGGCTCCAACACTATGTGGCTAGCCGTTGGGTTTGGAAATACAGTGATGTTAATTTTTTCGGTCGGATCTATGCTTAGTATTTCATTATTTGCCGGGAGCGTAGGATTTCTCCAGAATATCGCATTTTGAGTGCCTATCCCCCCTGCAACTCCAAATGATCCGCCAATAAAGAAATCAACCCCATCTTGCGTGATCGTATGAATCACTCCATCGGTACCTACCTGCCCTCCGGTACCTAAAGGGGTCCAACCTAATGTGTCCCACCTCACTAAGTTATTCACGGTATACATTTCTGAGTTGGAATTGAATGCAATTGTGAATTGTCCGGCGGCATACAAGAAGGTGCCGTCTGTAGCCAAATCATTGACATTGTTGGAAAGTCCATCTCCCAGAGGGAACCATTCCCGGGTGATCTGATCCCAAAGAGCTATCCTATTGGCATTGCTACTACCCGCCACAGTAAAATTACCCGCAGCATATAAGTGATCATCTATGGTCAGGATAGCTTGAACAAACCCACTCGTCCCCTCACCAAGGTTACTCCAAGTATTCCCATTCCATTCTGCAATTCTACTAGCG
>JBCCIX010000487.1:0-3558 GCA_039028075.1 Bacteroidota bacterium
ATTAAAGGAAGACTAGCGAATTAGATCATCGTAAGGCAGATTAGCATTCGTGCAACAATTTTAGGTTTATGACCTTGATAACCGGTTAATCGTTCAAATTTTCCGGCTTCTCAGTACCAACCTGCGGCTTAAACAGTCCGAAAAGACTAAAAGTATTGCTAATTTTAGCAGTTAAAGAATTTTAGAAAACTTTAAAAAATTATGAGTAATCGACCCGATAAACCAACAAATCATTCCAGAAGGAAATTTGTCCAGCAGTCCGCAGCCACCTTCGCTGGTATAAGCATCCTCCCCAGCCATGTGATATCAGGGCTAGGTCATACCGCTCCGAGTGATAAGCTCAATATTGCTGGTATTGGCGTTGGAGGCATGGGATTTGCTAATCTTAAAAACCTCACCACTGAAAATGTTGTCGCTCTTTGCGACGTTGATTGGAAATATGCTAAAGGCTGTTTTGATGCCTACCCTAATGCCAAAAAATACTGGGACTTCAGAAAAATGTATGACGAGATGGGCGATGAAATAGACGCTGTGGTTATAGCTACTGCAGATCATACCCATGCCATTACTGCAGCTCACGCTATAACCATGGGTAAGCACGTCTATCTGCAAAAGCCATTGACCCATAGTGTATACGAGTCACGATTACTGACCAAGCTTGCTAAGAAGTATAAGGTTGCTACCCAAATGGGAAACCAAGGGGCTTCCGAAGAGGGCGTGGCCAAAACATGTGAGTGGATTTGGAACGGCGAAATCGGAGAGGTAAAAAAAGTAGAATCATTTACCGACCGACCTATCTGGCCTCAAGGATTAAATACACCTGAACAAGGGCAATGGGTACCTGATTCACTGAATTGGGACCTATTCGTAGGACCTGCTAAAATGCGTCCTTTCAATGAGATCTACCACCCTTGGAATTGGCGAGGATGGTGGGACTACGGCACGGGTGCCCTTGGCGATATGGCCTGTCATATACTACACCCTGTTTTTGAAGGACTTAAATTGGGATATCCCACCAAAGCGCAGGGCAGCTCAAGTTTATTATTAGAAGGTTGCGCACCTACGGCTCAATCAGTGAAGCTTACCTTCCCCGAAAGACCTAAAGTAGGGCGTACCAAAATGCCTGAGGTAGAGGTATATTGGTATGATGGTGGCATTAAGCCCGAACTTCCTTCTAACTGGCCTGCTGGAAAAGATCCTAATAAATACGGAGGCGGTACTTTTTTCTACGGAACAAAAGACATATTACATGTAGGCTGCTACGGCCGAGATCCTGAATTGGTTTCAGGTCGGGTTCCTTCGGTGAAAGCTACCGAACGAAGGGTAGCCAAAGAGCTTGGTACAGACAAAAGCGTTCACGAACAGGATTGGGTAAGAGCTTGTAAAGAGAGTCCGGAAAACAGGAAACCAACTACTTCTGATTTTGCAGAAGCAGGACCATTTAATGAAATGGTGGTAATGGGCGTAATGGCCGTGCGACTTCAAGCGCTGAACAAAGAATTGGAGTGGGATGGACAAAATATGAAGTTCACCAACATTGGTGATAGTGAAACCATTAAGACTGTAATTAAAGACGGCTTCAAAATTCATGACGGCCACCCGACGTTTGATAAAACGTGGACCGACCCCGTTTCGGCTAATGAATTTGCCGCAGAGCTTGTGAAGCATACGTACAGAGAAGGCTGGAGTTTGCCAGACATGCCTGCTTAGATCAAATAACTTTTCAATCAATAATTAAACTAATAGAAATACACTTATGAAAACCAAAAATTGGCTAATTGCCCTTGTTGCAATGGCTTTTATGGCAAGCTGTGGCCAGCCCAAAGAAGAGGCAGCCGAAACCACAGAGACCGAAGAAACTACCGAAGTTGAAGTGGAAGAAACAGCCGGTACTAATACATTGACTGCTGCAGAAAAAGAAGACGGATGGATGTTACTTTTTGATGGCACTACAAGTGAAGGCTGGAGGGGCTATAAAAAAGAGACCTTCCCGGTAGCCTGGGAGATTGATAACAACGCACTGCATATCCAGGGATCAGGTCGAGGCGAAGCTGGTTCCCAGGACGGCGGAGACATTGTGTACAACCAGGAGTTCGCTAATTTCCATTTTAAGGTAGAGTGGATGGTGGACAGTGCCGCGAACGCCGGAATCTTTTATCGGGGCAGCGAGGAGTATGATTACATCTGGAAAACAGCTCCTGAAATGCAAGTGCTGGATAACATTCATCACCCTGATGCTCAATTGGGCAAAGATGGAAATCGACAAGCCGGCTCCTTGTATGACCTAATCCCGGCCAGCCCTCAGAATTTCAAAGGGCACGGTACCTGGAATCAGGCGGAAGTTATTGCTAACGGGAACGATATCATTCATATCCAAAACGGCGATACGGTAGTGCAGTACACCATTGGCTCGGCCGAAATGGATGTGCTTATTGCCGACAGTAAGTGGCCAGGCATTAATGAAAACTGGGCGAATATAGCGGCTCAAGGTTTAATAGGCCTGCAAGACCATGGCGATGACGTATGGTTTAGAAACATCAAGATCAAAGAGCTTTAGGCTTAAGCACACATTGATATTATGGAAAGCCTACCTGCATAGGTAGGCTTTTTTTTGCACGTATAGTCGTACGACCACTCCAAGTAGCGGATGACTTATGGCCTACTAAAAATAACAGCTACTATTTGTCGAAATAGAATTTAGCAATACATTTGCACTCCGATTGAAAAATCGGGTTTCGACTAAGATTACAGAGAAGTGCCCCGAAGAGATGCCTTTGGCAGCAGAGTTGGTCACAGAGAGTAGAGATAATGTTCTTTACATATATAATTATTAGTTTGAAAGATAGCACGTATTATTACGGGCATACTAAGAATCTCGAAAATCGATTAAAAGATCATAATTCGGGTAAGGTAAGATCATCCAAAGGCAAAAGGTCTTGGAAGCTTCACTATTTTGAAAAATTTGATTCAAAATCTGAGGCATACAAAAGAGAAATGTACTTCAAGTCAATTGAAGGATATAGATACCTAAAGGAAAAGGGTATTACATAAACAGAGGAGTGGCAGAGTGGTCGAATGCACTGGTCTTGAAAACCAGCGTACCGCGAGGTACCGGGGGTTCGAATCCCTCCTCCTCTGCAAGCAACCCCTGACGCTATTGTCAGGGGTTTTTGTTTTTACAGAATTCCATGAGTAAATAGATCAATGTTATTAGTTAATTCTTTCTCTCATCTCAGCAGAGCCCAAGGGCTTATTACTCTAATGGGGATTGCATATTACTTGAGCAAAACATTTCACATATTGAAATACTAGCTATGTAGAATGTCAATTTGCGAACTAATTTTCACCACATTTTCAACGCTCAGATATCATATAGGGACTACACCAAAATTACGAATTGATTTTAGTCGGATATTACTAACTGATGTTACGCACATTTAGGATGAGGTTGATTTTAGGATTAAAGATTAGATGATGTTAAATTTCTTTTATGGGACACCAAATGCTTGACCTTTACACCGATTATCTCATTACCTCAACCAAATATACGACGGCAAC
>JBCCIX010000488.1:0-3557 GCA_039028075.1 Bacteroidota bacterium
AAGCTGGATTACAAACTCACCCAAAATGTGGATAACAGTTTTACCGCTAGGGTTAAGGCTTTCGGTGTGGCAAGATACCCCACCCAGATTTATGAGGCGCTCACTTCTCTTCTACTATTTGTTTTACTATTCGCGCTTTGGTGGCGAATGAAAATAAATACACCGGATGGATTACTACTTGGGCTGTTTTTGATCTTACTTTTTGGTTTGCGATTTATTCACGAATTGTTCAAAGAAAATCAGGTAGCTTTTGAAGATGATCTTTCTTATAACATGGGTCAACTATTGAGTATACCCTTGATTCTTGCTGGGATCTATATTTTTTTTAGGGCAATTACCTTGAGTAAAAAAGGTCAAAATGAAATTTGATTAGAATGCCATTATGTGTACCTTATCTGCCTTATTTCGTTTTATGGCGCAGGTAGAAGATGTTGGCCTTAATCATATCCTTGTTTTCAATCTTAATCCCACCATCATCAGATGATGCTGAGGCAGTTTTTACGTACAACATTCTTCAATCGGATTCGATTGAACGCCAAGTTTTAATAGACAATATATTCATTATTGGTAATAAGGTTACTAAACCTCAAATTATCATGCGGGAGATTGATGTCAAAATTGGTCAAGTTTACGACTACACCATCCTGACCGAGCTCTTAAAAACGGACAAAAACAAAATTCAAAATCTTAGACTATTTAATTCGGTAGAAATTAGCATCCTCGACCTTTCCAATGAAAAAGTGGATATCGTAGTTTCGGTTAAAGAAAGGTGGTATACGTTTCCATCACCAATATTTGATTTAGCTGACCGTAACTTTAATGACTGGCTCCAAAATAGAGATGGTAGTTTGAGCAGAACGAACTTCGGAGTGCGGCTAAATAGAAATAATTTCAGAGGACGTAATGAACAATTGCGACTCACCCTGCAATTCGGATTTACCAGAAAATTTAGTTTGGTGTATAAGATACCTTACATTGATAAAACCCAGCGCCATGGTCTTTCGTTTTTTTTTGATTATTCCGAAAACGATGATGTTGCCTTTCAGACTGAAGATCATATCCAATCCTTTTACGATGCGGATGAGATATTAAGAACAGAACAGACCTACGGTATAGGATACACGTTTCGAAATTCGTTTTACAGCTTTCATAACGTTAATCTTAATTTTAACTATAATACCGTTAGCGATACTATTGCTATCATTAATCCGGAATATTATAATGACCGTAGTACCTCTCAACGATACTTTACCTTGCGTTATGGTTTTACCTATGATAAACGAGATTTTAATCCATATCCACTTAAAGGTCACCGGTTCGACCTTGACCTATTCAAACTTGGGCTCCAAGTATTTGATGACCTCGATCAATGGGATGTACGAATAGGGCTGTCACAACATTACGAATTAGGCAAAATGTTCTTTTTCTCAAATTATACATCAGCATCTCTCACCTTCCCTACCGATCAGCCTTATTCGAATTTCAATGCATTAGGTTTTAGAAAAAATGTAATCAGAGGTTATGAACTTTACCTGATCGAGGGGCCTCGCTATGGCCTTAACAGGAGCACAATAAAAAAGCGAATTTTGTCCACTAAAAAGAGGGTCGGTTTAATACCAATCGAACAGTTCAAGGAAATTCCCTTAGATATATATATCAAAACCTACTTTGATATGGGATACGTTCATAACTATGACAATTATGACCTAAGCGATCGATTGGCGGATCGATTTCTTTTTGGCACAGGGTTAGGAATAGATTTTGTAACCTATTATGACACTGTAATTCGACTCGAATATTCCCTGAATAGGGAGAACGAAGCCGGTATTTTCTTTCATCTTAAAAAGGAATTCTAGCTCAGTGAAATATACTATAACGGGCTACCTTTATACTTTCTGGTAAAATGACTCACAATGCGTACTTACTTTAAAGTTAATTGTTAAGTAAAAATTACTTCGGCTCGATCATCACCATTCACCCAATTGAACGCTAGTATTTCAAAGGTTTCTTCTTACCCTTTTTTGTCACCTTGAACCAATCGCCAGTACGTTTACCGTCTAAGTATGACCCTTCAAACTCCAATCTTCCGTCGTCATTATAAAATTGCCATCGACCTGTTTCTTTTCCTTTAGCATAAAGGCCCTTTTGAATCAATACGCCATTTTCGTTGTAATAGAGCCACTCACCTTCCAGAAACCCCTTTTTGTAGATTACTTCTCGTTTCAATTTTCCGTTCGAATGATAGAATGCCCAAACTCCTTCATACACGCCATTTTCAAAGAAACCAGTCTTTTCAATACCCCCATTTGAGTAGTAATAAGTGGCCTTGCCTTCGAGCACACCATTACTCCACTTTTCATTGCCTATTACATTTCCTTCGGCATCATAGTATATGGCATTACCATGTAATTGATCTCGTTTATAATTTTCAGTACTACTTTTCTGTCCGGAGGGATAGTAAAAAACCCACTCTCCTTCCTTCAGCCCGTTCTGCCATTGACCGTCTGCTTTTATAGCACCGTTGTTATAATACATCTGACCTCTTGAATTACCAGTGCTAAGCATCAGACCTAGTACAAGCATAAAAAATATGATCTTTCCACTTATTAATTTAAAAAAATAAACTAATTTAAGATGGTAATAAATAGTGTTGATTCTTTTTTTCAGGTTATTAATTTCAGTCATTAGCATTTTTGGCTTTTACAAAAGTAAGGCTCAAAACGGTATTGAACTAGGGTCTCGATCTATGGGTATGGCTAACACCAATACCACCCTACAGGATAGCTGGTCGGCATTCAACAATCCATCAGGAATATCGAATCAAACGAAGACCACTTCCATTTTCAGCGCGCGCAATCAATACAGTGTTGCTGCTTTTACATCAATTGGCGCAGGATTGATCGTTCCGCTCAAAATTGGTGCCGCAGCTATTGCTGCTTTCCGTTTTGGAGACGATCTGTTTCATCAGCAGTATCTGAGTTTAACTTATGGCAACCAATTCGGTATCGGTCGCTTAGGCATCCGAGTCAATTATTTTGAAACTTTTATAGAAGGTTTTGGAAATACCACCAAAATCACGATCGATTTTGGTGGTATCGCAACCCTAAGTGAGGACCTGCTCATTGGTGCTTACCTTAGAAACCTTGGAGGTACCCAGCTTTCCGATTTTGAGGATGAACGTCTTCCTACTATTCTAAACGTCGGTCTATCTTATAGAACCGGCGATAAACTTATTCTGAACCTTGATCTTGAAAAAGACCTTGAATTTGACCCTCGGGTCAAACTAGGCTTTGAATATCAAGCCTTTACAAAGTTTGCCTTTCGATCAGGAATCAATACTGCACCATTTAACAACTTTTTTGGACTCGGCTTCGACTCATGGAGGGTAATGATAGACTACGCCGTGAGTGTAGATTATGTACTTGGGCTAACTCATCAACTGTCTTTAACCTACAACCTATTCGACTAGCTAGAATCATAGTAGTGATCACTTTTACGGCATTGAACTGCCCCTGTGCGGCGCAAGCCGATTCACCTACCGCACAAGTGGAAAGAGT
>JBCCIX010000489.1:0-3554 GCA_039028075.1 Bacteroidota bacterium
CAGGCCGACCTTTCTCGATTATGCTTTTTGCAATATTCAAAATCCAATCCGAATAGTAATGAATAGCATTTCACACTGCCGTAGACTTGAACCTACTTTATTTTCGAGGGCCTCTACGAAGTGGTCTTCGATTTGAAGTACCTGCAAGCCGTAGTCAATTTTTCATGTTGAAATTATGGTATCGAAATTTGGAATATCTGTGAAATATATATTTATTTTTTTATTTTTTAATATGGAATATAAACTTAACTGTAGTTCCGAATAAACATGCCAGGTTGAAGATCCAAATCAGAAACCGTGGCAATACTACAGAACGTCATAGGTTTCACTATCGGTAGAAAAACGTCCGAAAAAATACAGAGCACAGCGGTTTTCTACACGCTTTCGCAGATAAGGAAGGGCATTTTCAAAATATAATTTACAATCTTACTGTCTTTCACACCATCAAATGATCATTAAGACATATAAGGCGATTCTAAAACTAGGGACGATCTTAAAAAATACTTTTATGATTTATATGGAATTACTTCTTAAAAAAAGAATCGACAAACTCCATTTTGTTAAATACCTGGAGGTCATCTACTTTTTCACCGACACCAATATATTTAACCGGAATTTTAAATTCATCGGATATTCCTATAACTACTCCACCCTTGGCTGTACCGTCTAGTTTTGTGATGGCCAGTGAGGTAACCTCAGTCGCCTTCGTAAATTCTTTAGCCTGAATAGCTGCATTCTGACCTGTACTCCCATCAAGTACCAGGAGTACCTCGTGGGGAGAAGCTTCTATGAACTTCTGCATCACCCGCTTTATTTTGGTAAGTTCGTTCATCAAATTCACTTTGGTGTGCAGGCGACCGGCCGTATCAATAATGACTACATCGGCGTTATTCTCCACTCCATACTTAACCGTATCATAGGCCACGGCGGAAGGATCGGTGTTCATACCCTTGGCTACAACGGGTACACCCACACGGTCTCCCCAGAGCTTTAATTGATCCACAGCTGCCGCCCTGAATGTATCTGCAGCACCAAGTACTACATTTAAGTCTTTTGCTTTAAATTGGGCCGCCAATTTGCCAATGGTAGTAGTCTTCCCTACGCCATTGACACCCACAACCATTAAAACATAAGGTCTTTGCCCCTCGGGAATCGTAAAATCCACCAGATCTTCCGAATTATTTTCAGCTAAAAGGCCAGCAATTTCTTCGCGTAAGATTCTATTAAGTTCATCTACTCCAAGGTACTTGTCCCGGGCCACCCGATCTTCTATTCTTTCAATAATCTTGATGGTAGTATTAACCCCAACATCCGAGGTGATCAATACCTCTTCAAGCTCATCAAGAACTTCCTCATCAACTTTAGACTTACCCACCACCGCTTTACCCAGGCGGCCAAAAAAACTCTCTTTGGTCTTCTCCAGTCCTTTATCCAGAGACTCCTTTTTTTCCTTTGAAAATAGTCCGCCAAATAGCGCCATGTGTAACTGATTATTAATTGAGAAAAAAACAAAAAGGTCCCATTCTTTTGCAAAGAATGGGACCTTCCAACAAACGTTATTTTGATACCTAACCCTTGGCCAAAGTCTCTTTCACCTGATCCAAAGGCACCATCTCTTCTTTAAAAGTATACGCCCCGGTCTTCTCAGATTTTACCGCTCTGATCACTTTTGCGTAATTTTTACCTTCACCTTTTTGCAGCGACGCTACCGTTTTCTTTGCCATGATTACTTAATTTCTTTGTGAACAGTCATTTTTTTCAAGATGGGATTGTATTTCTTCATCTCAAGTCGGTCAGGAGTATTTTTCCTGTTTTTGGCAGTAATATATCTGGAAGTACCCGGCATACCACTTTCCTTGTGCTCGGTGCATTCCATGATTACCTGAACCCTATTGCCTTTTTTAGCCATGATTCTATTTGTTAATACTTACACGAGAATATTTCCGTTAGCTTTCGCTTTTTTTAGAACGGCAGTAATCCCGTTTTTATTTATAGTACGTATTGCTGAAGTCGACACTTTGAGTGTAATCCACTTGTCTTCCTCAGGAATGTAAAATCTCTTCTTCTGAAGATTAGGATAAAATCTTCTCTTCGTTTTGTTATTGGCGTGCGATACGTTGTTACCAACCTGTGCCCTTTTTCCGGTAATTTGGCAGACTCTTGACATCTGTTTATTAATTAAAAATTATCGCTTTCTTTTTTTGGGAGTGCAAATATGGTTAAATACGGGCCAATTATCAAATTCAACTTTTAAATTTATCCTTATTTGTGAGCTCTAGCATAGTCAAGCACCTTTTCGGGAAAAATATTCTGGGGCTAATAAAGGTTTAAATTGAATGGATAGAGTTTCAACCTATGATTAATAAAAACCTGAAATCCAGTCCATTATATCTTTAAGAAAATAGTCGCTGAATGCCTAATTTTGCGGTTTCGCAAATAAAGTCAAGATGCAATGGAAGTGTTAAGCTCAAGCCAAGAGGCGATTGAATTAGAAAATAAATATGGTGCACACAATTATCACCCTTTACCGGTAGTATTAGCCAAAGGGGAGGGTGTTTATCTATGGGACGTGGAAGGGAAAAAGTACTTCGATTTTCTTTCCGCTTACAGTGCGGTAAATCAGGGTCATTGCCATCCACGCATTGTAGATGCGCTAAAAACCCAAGCGGAAAAACTGACCTTAACCTCTCGCGCCTTCTACAATGATGTTTTAGGAAAGTACGAAAAATTCATGACTGATTTTTTCGGTTACGACAGGATTTTACCCATGAACACAGGCGTTGAAGGAGGTGAAACAGCGGTAAAAATTTGTCGTAAATGGGCCTATGAAGTGAAAGGTGTGCCTGAAAATAGAGCGAAGATATTATTTGCCAACGGAAACTTTTGGGGTCGAACGCTTGCCGCTATTTCTACCTCAGATGACTCCGGTAGTTATACTAATTTCGGTCCATTTGTACCTGGTTTTGAGCTGATTCCTTACAATGACCTCTTAGCATTGGAAAAGGCGCTGGAAGATCCGGATGTAGCCGGTTTTATGGTTGAACCTATCCAAGGTGAAGCGGGTGTAGTAGTACCGGATGATGGCTATCTCAAGCAAGCTTATGCGCTCTGTAGGGCTAAAAATGTTCTCCTTATTGCCGACGAGGTGCAAACCGGTATTGGAAGAACCGGTAGGGTCTTATGCTGTGATTACGATGAAATTAAACCTGATATCTTAATCTTGGGCAAAGCGCTGTCGGGCGGGGTTTTTCCGGTTTCGGCCGTTTTAGCAAGGGATGAAATTATGATGACCTTAAAGCCAGGGCAGCATGGTTCCACTTTTGGCGGTAATCCGCTGGCGTGCAGCGTTGCCATGAGTGCACTTGAAGTATTACGAGACGAAAAATTAACTGAAAATGCATACGATCTAGGTGTTATTTTTAGGGAAAGAATGAATAAGATGATTGCCAATACTCAATTGGTGGATAAAGTCCGTGGCAAAGGGCTATTGAATGCCATAGTCATTAACGACCATCCTGATAGTTCCACTGCCTGGGATATTTGCTTGGCCTTGA
>JBCCIX010000490.1:0-3553 GCA_039028075.1 Bacteroidota bacterium
ATACTAAAACTTCGTGATTCACCTTTTGTAAACGCATCTATCAAATCCTCTTTTGAACACCAATCTGAAAATTGTTCTGCTAAATATTCAAACCTTTTACCTACTATTTTAATTTGCCTCCAATCTTTGAAAGCCTCATTAACATCTTCGATTATCCATTCAGAATTGACAACTACTGAGGGGTCTATGATATTCTGAATTAATTCGGTTTTCATACTTCAAAAATGACTTTTCAATCAATTATGATTTCGTAGACATGAAAGTTAATTTAGGACTTTTCAACGCCCTTATGGAACCTTTGTATAATGTCTGTCCCTCTAGCCAAACGTTGAAATTACTAATTTGCCCAAAATTCTATCGCTATGAACTCTAAAAAAATAACTTTTAGCAACCATAAGGGCGTTTCGCTATCGGCTAGCCTGGAAATGCCATTAACTGGTAAGCCCACCGCTTATGCTATTTTTGCTCACTGTTTCACTTGCTCTAAAAACCTTTCTGCCGTAGTAAATATCTGCCGGTCGCTAACTCAACGGAGTATAGCTGTGTTGAGGTTCGACTTTACAGGTCTCGGCAGTAGCCAAGGAGATTTTTCCGAGACCAATTTCTCCTCAAATGTAGCAGATCTACATGCAGCTTATAACTTCCTTGAACAAGAATATAGGGCGCCAAAAATCATAATTGGCCACTCTCTGGGAGGTGCTGCGGTTTTAGCAGCCGCTGGGCGGATGGATACTATTAAATCCGTGGTAACCGTGGGCTCCCCATCAGACCCGCTTCATGTCAAGCATTTGCTAGCTGAAGGACTTGATGAAATTGAGCAAAAAGGTGAAGCTACTGTTTCCATAGGAGGCCGACCTTTTAAAATGAAAAAGCAGTTCCTGGAAGATCTTGAAAAAAATGATCTAAAGGTCATTTTGGGCGCTTTAAATAAGGCATTATTGATTTTACACTCTCCCCAGGATGAGATTGTGGGCATAGATAACGCCCGGAAGATCTACGAGGGTGCCATGCATCCAAAGAGCTTTGTTTCCCTGGACGAAGCAGACCATTTACTTACCAATAAAGCCGACTCTCTTTATGTAGGTGAGATTGTTGCTTCCTGGGTGACCAGATATCTTGATCTGCCAGTAGAAGATGATCTAACCACAGAAAAGCAAGTGGTAAGTAGAACGGGTGACGACGGCTTCACAACCGAGCTAAGGGCTGGGAATCACTTGTTTTTGGCGGACGAACCCTTCTCAGTTGGTGGTAAGGACTTGGGCCCTTCACCTTATGACTACTTAGTAGCCGCGCTAGGTGCGTGTACGAGTATGACGCTTAAAATGTATGCAGAAAGAAAGCAATGGCCGTTAGAAGAAGCCCTTATTCATCTTGAGCATATTAAAATTCATGAAAAAGACTGTGAGAATTGCGAAAGCCCCTCAGCTAAAATTGACCGGATTGACCGGGAAATTGAATTAGTCGGCAATTTATCAAAAGAGCAGCGCCAAAAGCTTCTGGAGATTGCCGATAAATGTCCTGTACATCGTACACTCCATGGAGAAATTAAAGTAGTCAGCACGCTGATCTAGCGGTCAACTTTGATAAATTTTATATTGCTGAGTTTCCAATCTATGACCAGCCCTCGACCTAAACCTTCAGCCGCTTTACGGCCGTAGAGAAGTTCAGTCAAATATAGTGCAGGATCATAGGACTTGGCACCTCCCACAGATGTGATCAGTTTACCATCGTGCACAAAGCTTACGTCCTCGTGAACGGCAAGTTGAGGGAAAGTCTGGCGATACCTTTCAATATCGGCGGGAAAAGTGGTTGATTCTTTACCATCAACTAATCCTGCCTTAGCTAAGACAAAAGCTCCATCACAAAGTGACATCACATATTTTGCTTTCTTTCCAACCCTTTTGACAAAACCAATAAGTGCTTCATTTTCAAGGTCACTATCCATGCTATGTTCTGCGCTCGGCACCACCAGAATATCAATTTTAGGTAGGGAATCGGTTAAAAAAGAGTAATCTGGTATGATTTTTAGGCCTTCGAATGAGGTAATAGTATCCTGATCTGGGGCTAAAGTAAAGACTCTCATCCCCCTCTCCGTATGAAAAACTGTGTGATGCAGAATATCCATGGGCGCTACCAGCTCTGAATTATAGACTCCATCTACAATTAGAAACGCTGCATTTAGCATGGTTTCGGGCATAATGGGCTTTGTTTCAGAAATGAGGCCCTCTTCCTTCTGATCTTTGGGTTTCACGCAAGATAAAAGCAAAACAATGGACAGCAGAGATAGTAGGATACGGCACATAGACTTTCAGTTAACGCCTGAAGGTAAATAATTCATCCCTATTCTTTACGATAGATGGCAGACTCTATCAGACCGTGAAAAAAAGATCGACAAGTATCTTTGATAAAACCTCTGCGTTTAAGATAAAACTCGAAATCAAGAAGTCGATTGCCTTCGAGACGGGTCGTCAGTCTAAAAAAAAGATACATAAAACCTATTAATAGCTTATGCCAGCCCTTCGAGGTATTCACAAAATCAGTAACTAGCAAAGCGCCCTCTTTTTTTAGCAACTGATTTAATCGGTTAATCACTTTGACGAGGTTTTCTTGATTGAAAACATCGAGAAAAAAAGCCACTAACACCACATCAAAATGGATATGGCCAATCGTGTTCAATTCAGCATGAAAGTACTTTACCTCTATATTTTGAAATGGGGCCCTGCTTTTAGAAAGGTTGATCATTTTTTCAGATTTGTCTAGGTAGGTTACATAGAGAGGAATGGAAAGCTGATCGAGCACTTTTAGCACATGACCGGTACCTCCCCCGACAATAAGAACCTCATCACCATCTTTTAACACCCCGTAATAATGCATTTGAGCGTTTATCAAAGCGTCTCCAAAAACAAGTCGCGCTAAGCGATCATAAACGGGAGCAATAAGATTAAAATTGTTCACAGAAATAGTACCGGCATTAAAAAGACGGCATCTCCAATATAGCGGAAGTTCAACTGGCAAAAGAGAGTTTCTGAAAACCTGAAAATAATAAATAATGGAATGGCCATTAAAAACAAAATCAAAAACAGTAGATGTTCAAAGTAGATGTATCCTGAAATGGAAATACATCCAATTAAGATCGAAATTATGGCTATCAATCTTCTAATGGGTTGTGTACCCAAAATCGTTGCCACTGACGATAACCCGGCATGGTTATCAAAGCCTATATCGTACAACGAGAAGATAAGGAGGTTTTTTAGTGCCACTAAAAAGAACACCGCAACACATAGAAAAAACCCAATGCTAAGACTCCCTTCAAAAACACTTAACGGACCAATGAGCACCCCCGCCGTGTAGATACTTCCAATTACCAACTCCTTGTGCAACAGCCACTTCATTTTGATCAAATGTATGGTGCATAAGTAGACAAAAACACCTCCTGTTAATGCCACTCCCCACAATAGCGTTTTAGCGTTAATGATAAACAAAAGTGCAATGGAAACCAATGTACATATCACTATCAACCATCCAAGAAGCGTAAAGTACTTTTTGTGAAAAG
>JBCCIX010000491.1:0-3550 GCA_039028075.1 Bacteroidota bacterium
AGGATATTGTTGTATTAATATCTTCAGTTTATCCTCAAAATCTGCCCCTACGATCTTATAATAATCGATCAAATCCTTCCGCGCCTTTTGTTGTCTAATTTTGGATAGACTTATCGCTTTCTTTATCTCGGTATTATCAATATTATTATCAGCACCGGCAATAAGTATCGACACCAAAATCGGTATCTTAAACATAACCTCAACTTCACTTTCTTCCAAGTTCTTAAATTGCTCGATCATAGTTAGCTATCCATTAATATTTTTTATGAAAATCAAAAATATGATAAGTCAATCATCATTTCATATTATTTAATTTATTTTTATCGACAAGATAGACGTAGCACCCGACCAAGTGTCTTTTCATATTTTTCCGATATTAGTTCCAAAACTGTTCTAGATGTACGAAAAAGATCCAGTAAAAATATTCGTCGTGGAAGACGACCCCGCGTATACGAAGTTTCTGCAATATGTATTGAGTTTAAATCCTGATTTTGAGGTAACAGTATTTGGTACAGGAAAGGCCTGTATTGATAATCTCTACAAAGAACCCTCCATAATCACTTTGGATTATTCTTTACCTGACATGCCCGGTGAACAAGTGCTTGGTGAGATCAAGAAGTTAAATGGTAGTATTCAGGTAATCATAATATCCGCCCAGGAGAAAATAGGTACAGCCGTAGAACTTTTAAAAATGGGTGCTTATGATTACATCATCAAGGACGAAGAAACCAAAGAAAGGCTGCTGAATACCATTAATAACGCACGTAAAAACCTGTCTTTGGTCAAGGAAATTGATCATCTCAAACAGGAGATTTCTGAGAAATATGAGTTTGATAATAGTATCGTTGGAAACAGCTCAGCGATTAAAAAAGTCTTTAAATTATTAGAGAAGGCCGTTAAAACCAATATCACGGTATCTATAACAGGTGAAACGGGTACCGGGAAAGAGCTAGTTGCAAAAGCGATACATTATAATTCCCCTAAAAAGAAAAAACCCTTTGTAGCGGTAAATATTACGGCAATTCCATCAGAACTCATGGAGAGCGAACTTTTTGGCCACGAAAAAGGGGCTTTTACCGGTGCGGCGACAAGGCGTATTGGCAAATTTGAAGAAGCTGAAGGTGGGACCATATTCTTGGATGAAATAGGTGAAATGGATTTGAACCTGCAGTCCAAATTACTTCGAGTTCTCCAAGAAAGAGAGTTGACCAGAGTAGGTGGAAATGAAATAATAAAACTTGACCTCAGGCTAATAGTAGCCACACACCGGGACTTAGCTGAAGAAGTAAAAAATGGCAATTTCCGAGAAGATCTTTATTATCGACTTTTGGGGCTTCCCGTTCAGCTACCTCCGTTGCGGGATCGTGATAAAGATATCATACTACTCGCTAAGTTCTTCTTAAAAACCTTCGCCAGCGATAATAATTTACCGGAGTTAGTGCTTGGCTCGGAAGCCCAGGAAAAACTCATGTCTTATCCTTTTCCAGGGAATGTCCGGGAATTAAAATCCATCATAGAGCTTTCCGCGGTTATGGCCAATGGCGAAGAGATTCATCCGGATGACATTAGTTTTAACAGTGTCTCCAAAGAGACTAACTTTCTTTTCGAGGAAATGACTTTAAGGAGTTATACCTTCAAGATAATCAGATACTATCTTGAGAAATATGATAACAATGTTTTGAAGGTAGCAGCAAAGCTAGATATTGGTAAATCAACAATCTATCGGCATTTAAAAGAAATGGAAGACGAGGGCTTTTAGATGGAAAATCGTGAGAACCTGATCAAATACGTCCAAAAGGGACTTTTTTATAAATCCGTAGTAGAAGACGGCTCAGATATAATTTTCATTGTAGACTATGAAGGAAACATTCTTTATCACAATCCTTCTGTTGAGGATACGTTGGGCCACGAGCCTGGGAGTTTAATTGGTAAAAACTTCTTTGAATTTATTAAACCGGAAGCGCTTAAATCGTTAAGAAAAGAATTTGCGGCCAGCACCAATAAACCTTATGACGAAAATGTCGAATTTATTTTCCGCTGCAAGGATTTGAGCTACAAATACCTCGAATTCAACTCCATTAATCTTCGACATAAAGACAATATCAGAGGACTTATTTTAGACTGCCGCGACATAACACAAAGAAAAAGGGATGCGGAAGAGCTTTTACGAGCACAACGTGCCAAAGAGCAGTTTTTAGCAAATATGAGCCACGAAATACGCACTCCCATCAACGGCATTGCCGGAATGGTTAATTTGCTTTTTGAGGCCAACACTGAGCAGGACAGAACGCATTACTTAAATGCTATCAAACACTCGACCGAAAACTTAAAAGTCATAATCAATGATATCTTAGACCTTTCCGTAATCGAATCAGGCAAATTAAAATTCGAAACGATTGGCTTCAATATACGCTACCAACTTGGTGCGGTCATAGATACTTTTATGTATCAGTCCAAAGAAAAAGGCATCGACCTTTCTTACACTATAAGTCCAAAAGCTGAGCACGTCCTACTCGGAGACCCGGTCAGGCTCAATCAAATACTGATCAATCTGATCAATAACTCACTCAAGTTTACACATACCGGCGAAATCAGCGTTAACGTAGACCTTGAAAAGGAAAAGAACAAGAACCATTGGATACGATTTGAGGTGAGTGATACAGGCGTTGGCATATCGTCAGAGAAACTGGGCCGGATATTCGATAGCTTTACGCAAGCCGATGAAAGTGTAACACGCAGATATGGCGGTACCGGGCTTGGTTTATCCATAGTCAAACAGCTTGTAGAACTACAAAAAGGTACAATTAAGGTAGAAAGTAAAGAAAATGTAGGTACCAAATTCACATTTACCATACCGTATAAATTTGGCAGCGATAAAGATTTAATACATCCCAGAATTAATTCAAGACGTAAATCACCGACTCATTCTTTTTATGGCACTAAGGTTTTGTTAGTGGAAGATAATGATATAAACCGTTTATATGCGCTTAATATATTGAAGAAATGGCATTGTCAAATTGACCAAGCGGAAAATGGCTATACAGCACTGGAAAAGCTAAAGGCCAACGACTACGATATTATTCTGATGGATGTCCAAATGCCAATAATGGATGGTTATGAAGCTACGAAAGCAATTCGAAAAGCCTTCGCTGACGAAAAAAGCAAGATTCCAATAATAGCCCTGACGGCAAACGCCATTAAAGGCGACAACGAGAAGTGCCTGGAGATGGGCATGAACGACTATCTTTCAAAACCATTTCAACCGGAATTACTCTTCGACGTAATGTCAAAGTTCATCGATGAGCGCGAAAAACCAAAGTCTGACGCTGAAATTATTGATCTGAGCTATCTGCAAGGCGTATGCAATAATGACCAAAACTTCATGCGTGAAATGATAGACACTTTTGTGAACAATACACCTCAGATCATTTCGGAAATGATGGACAGGTCCGCCAAAAATGACTGGAAGCAGGTCAGTGCGCTGGCGCATAAACTGAAGCCTTCAGTAACCTTTATGGGGCTGAACCAAATAAAAGATGCCGTTAAGAAT
>JBCCIX010000492.1:0-3548 GCA_039028075.1 Bacteroidota bacterium
TACAATTTTAGAACTTCAAAACCTATCAAGAAAATATAATGGGGGTAATCCTGCGGTTAAAAGTATAAATCTTCAGGTCAGGCAACATGAAAAACTTGCGTTGGTCGGAGAGACCGGATCGGGTAAGTCTACTTTACTGAAGATAGCTTCAGGTCTTTTGTCTGCTGATGCTGGTAAGGTAATGTTTGGAGGTCAGGAAATCGAAAATCCAAAAGACCAACTGATACCGGGACATCCCGATCTGGCCTACTTGTCACAGCACTTTGAGCTGCCTAAGTTCATTACCGTAGAACAGCATCTTTTTGATCCTTATGAAATGACGGAGGATGAGGCGCAAAAAATATATAATGCCTGTCAAATAGAACATCTTTTGAGCTCCGATACACGCTTTTTAAGTGGCGGCGAAAAACAGCGTGTGGCGCTGGCGAAGTTACTTCTGGCCAAGCCGCAGGTACTACTGTTGGATGAGCCCTACTCAAACCTTGATCCTATTCATAAACAGATTATCAAGCAAGTAGTACAGGTGCTTGGAGAAGAATTATCGATCACCATAATAATGGTGTCTCATGAGCCACTTGATGTACTTCCTTGGGCAGATCGTATTGCCGTGCTGAGGCACGGCGAAATAGTACAACTTGACCAGCCCTACTGTATATACCGTCGTCCTGTAAATGAGTATGTTGCCGGTTTATTTGGCCGCTACAATCTACTTGAATCTCAGGACGTAAAACTATTAAGGGGTGGGCAATCCGAATTGAACGTTAACCAATATATCGTACGACCTGAGGATGTTCGGGTTCGGGCAAATACTAACGGTAAGAATTCGATGTCCATTGAAAATGTGGAATATTACGGGAGTTACGAACAGTTAACTATTGCGCTAAGCAGGAAGAAGCATATTTATGTAAAAGTTCCGGTAGGTCAATTTCATAAAGGTCAGGCAGTTACCTTGCATATCAAATAACTTTATAGATGATAAAAAACTGATAAGTGAATCACTTTAGTGACAAAATAATATTTTGAAATAGTTAAGTATTATTTTATAGAAAAAATGGTTAATATTAATTAATCGTTGTCTGGCTATGTCTATATATAAGCAAGAGGATTTGAATAAATTCTCTAGTGATCCCTTTATTGGTCACAAAATTAGAAGGATCAGGAATCAGGAATTGTTTAAAAAAGTTAATCAATTACAATTCGATACCCTTACCAACCGCGAAAAGCAGGTTATCCAATTGTTGGCAAAGGATTACAATAATCCTAAAATCGCTCATCTGCTGTGCATTAGTAGGTCTACTGTAGCACAACACCGAAAGAATATCAATCGGAAATTAGGGATTAAGTCATACGGACAATTGTTTTATTATGCCCTCGCCTTCGACTTAGTTTAGGTGCCAACAGGCTAATTACTCTTTTCGTGATTGATCCAGAGGTGGCTGAACCAGTGCCATTGGCCCTGATCGTCAGGAACGGTTACGGTATATAAGGTTCGTCTTCTACCAGCGATCGACGTTGCGGATCGTATCGACAACATCACTGTGCCATGATCATCAGTCACTTTAGTCAATTCGCATTTGCTGCCTTGGACAAAACACTGTAATTGATCCAAGCGAAGCCCTAATGATTCAAAACTAAGCTCCACTTTCGGCCTGCTTTCCCCATCGGGCAATAGAAAAGATCGCGGTGTTTTTGAAGTTACCCTCAGTGCCTTGGTTCTGGCTTTCATGGTAAATTCATCCAACGAAGCATAGCTTTCAGATATCGGAAATCTGGGGCATTGCCATAGATCCGTGCCGTTGTAGATTACCCCTGAGTTCTGAGCCGCAGCGGCTTTAAAACCTGCTTTTTCAACAATATCTCTCATTTTGGGGTCTAGTTCACCATAGGGATAGGCAAAAGTGACGGGAGTGTGACCTGTATTTTGTTGAATAAGGTTTTGGGCTAGCGTAAGTTCTTTCTCGAAAGTAGTGTACCTTTCAGACTCCGGAAGATCCAAGAAGTAATCGTGTGAATGTGTATGATTTCCTATTTCCACACCTTGCTTTTGCGCTTCTTTGAGGTCGCTCCAGTCCATGTAATCGCTGCCTCCCACGGTTTTGGTATTGATAAACAAAGTAGCGGGAAACCCATATTTGGTGAGTAAGGGTAAGGCATGTTCATAAAAGCTGTTAAATCCGTCGTCAATGGTAAGTACGGCTACTTGGGTCGCAGGAGAATCAGACCGTAAGTAATCTATAGCATCTGAAAAACTAAGTACGGTATACCTGTTGTTTTTCAGGTAGCTCAATTGGGCTTCAAAATCTACCAATTTTATGTTAGTAGAGGGGTAACGCTCATCCCCAAACCGGTGATATACAAAACAAACCACTTCTTTTTCGTTATTCACTACGGGTGTGAAGCCCGCCTCTGCAGACTGATCACTTTTCACGGAGCAAGCGATGAACATAAGTGAGATACTGATAAATCGTAATGACAGCATGGGTACATTAAATTAACGTGAGTTTCGATATAATTCAGATTTGCTACACTGGAAAAATCAGCTTCAGCTTATAGAAAAGCTTATTTTGTCCAGCATCTCATTGTAGCTGTTCAGGAGATTGCGGACATTTTTCTTCCTAATAGGAAATAATAGAAAGAAAAATTCCGCAATGACATAGAACAAAGAGGTTTTTAACACAGCAACTCAGGTTAAAATTAAGATTATTCACTGTAAACGTAAGTTAGAGTTTTGGTCATGAGGAACCGATAGACAGAACGTGAAAGCGAATCCAATATTTAAAAGATGGCGGTAAAATCTCAACCTGATACCTGACGAATGACAGCTTTTTCCTATTCCTCCCGGCGTACTTTTAGGGGTGATGAAAATCTCCACTTTTCATTTCATGTATCACCCTTATCTCCATAACCATGCAAGTATTTGATGAAAAACACATAAAGAATATTGTCCTTTTGGGCAGCCCTAAAGCGGGTAAAACTACCCTGGCAGAAACCATGCTTTTCGAAGCAGGTATAATTAACCGTAGAGGTACCGTTGAAAACAAGAATACGGTTTCAGACTGGCACGAGATAGAACATCAAAGAGAAAGCTCGGTATATGCCACATTACTGCACACGGAATGGCGCAATTACAAAATCAATATCATAGACGCTCCTGGCTTGGACGACTTTGTCGGAGAGGTGGCCTCCTCTGTGCGTGTCGCGGATACCTGTGTTTTTGTCATCAATACTCAACATGGTGTGGAAGTAGGTACTGAACTCACCTGGAATTATGTAGACCAGTTCAGAAAGCCGACGTTGTTTGCGTTCAACCAGCTAGATCATCCAAAATCTGATTTTGATGCAACGGTAGAATCTATCAAAATCCAATTCGGTAATGCGGTTACCGTGATGCAGTATCCGATGAATGAAGGCGAAGGCTTTAACGGCATTATAGACCTGCTAAAAATGAAGTACTACAAGTTTGGCCCGGAAGGCGGCAAGCCTGAAAAGCTACCTATTCCTGAAAGTGAGATGAAAAAGGCAAACCGACTTCATAATGAACTCGTAGA
>JBCCIX010000493.1:0-3546 GCA_039028075.1 Bacteroidota bacterium
TACCAGTGCTTTTTGTTTATCCGTCAAATTTGCCTGCAAGTCAATGACTTCTTGTACTTCTTCTTCCAGTTGAATGGAACCAATCATTGGGGGCGGACCTGGACGGAATTGGTCCCCGCTTTTCAGGGCAACGGGTTTTACTTGGTCCCAAAAAGGAGTGAGACAGCCCGGGGCGTAGTAACCGCCTTTACCATCGGAGAAATATTTCGGCTGCCACCGGTTTGGATCGGTGTTCTCGTCTGCAGAATTTATGGGTTCATATCCGGTGTAGTTAAAATAAGGCTTGCCGTCAGAACCTTCTTCCTGTCCGTATTGATTTGAGCCATCACTTTTTCTAGCCTCGATAACTGCTCGTGCGGCCAGATTACCAATTCCCTCGGGAGTAGAGGGGTCAAGTCTGTTATTTTCAGGGTCGAATCCTAACTTTTTCATAAAATCGCTGAAAAGTAGGCTGTCCGCGTAGTAATATTCTTTCATAGTTCGATAAGCCGCGTAGCTAATGGCGATTTCCTTGTTTTGTAGCGTGTGCTCGTCATTAGGTCTGCGATCAATTTCATGTGCGTACACAGGTTGCGCTTTCTCATCGTACCTCGACCAGGCATCGAAAACGGCCACAAAAATAAGTCCCAAATACCGGGACGTGATGGTGGGTCGTGGATTGAATCGATCCGTGTCGTTAGCTGTAGCCACTAACGCCATTTCACCCCATTGGTAAGCCAGGTTATCGACCCCTTTGGGTTCAAGACCTATATCTTTCTTTTGGGGCTTCTGCTTAGGGTTGCAGCTGACGGTAAGTAGAAAGATGATAAAAAAGAGTGTTAATCGAGCCATGATTCGAATCAGTAATTTGCCCCAAAAATAACACCCAGTATGAAATTTATCAGTTGTTGTCGACAATAACTTTTACTCTTCCTACTTGTCCGTCTTCAAGCAATACTTTAATGCCATGAGGATGGTAATTACTTTTAGTCAATAATTTTTCGACCACGCCGTAAGTAACATCTCCGGTACGTTGGTCTTTCTTTAAAACGATGCCAACTTCCATTCCCGGTTGGATGTCAATTCTTTTTCTTCCGTCCATTACAATACTTTAATTAATAAAAAGCCGATGTAAGTGCCAATTCCGTTGCCGAGTGACCCTACCAAGACGGCTGGTAACAATAAGTCGTTTCTTTTCAGGCTCTTTGCCAAGGCAAGCGCAGATGAAGAGCCGCCAACATTAGCCTGTGAAGCCACTGCAACAATACTCCAATCCGTCTTAAATAATATCCCAACCAGAAGGATCACCAGGCCGTGAGTGAATAAAACTGCGGTTAAGAACCCAAGTAGGGTACTAGCTAGCTCTCCAATACCTATCATAGCACCCAGCTCACAGTAAGCCCCGATGACCGCTAAAAAGGCGTATACCAAATAAAGACCAATCACCTTCGCCTCTCCTAACTTATTGAAATAGGGGATTTGAGCCAGAAATAGCGCGATCGTAGTTAAAACGAGAATAGAGGGAATTCCCAGCCACTCTGCGGTCAAATTGGAAATTAGAAGTGTGAGGAGTCCGATCATAATCAGCACACTCAATGAACCTATCTTTAGAGCACTTGAATCAAATTGGGGGTGTGATACTTCGGAAGCTTTGACATTCCGCTTTTTCGGAAACCATCTGTGCATCACCGAGGGTATAGCTATGGTGATCATCATCCACAATGTAGTTAGAATATTATCCACAGCCGTAATAGATGCGTATAATGGCCCTTGTTGCATTAGATCAAATTCTATCGCGATAGCGTTAAAATTTATGCTACCTCCGATGTAGGTGCCTGCGATCATACCTGCAATCACTTCGGCATTATCACCCAATTCGCGGCCAAACAGCATGTGGGCCACCAGCACTCCGAGTACGGTGCCAAGTGCTCCTAATCCGAAGGCGGTCAACATTGGTAAACCTGCCGCTTTCAAATGCTTAAGGCTCACACCCAAAAGCAGATAAAATATCGATATAGGCGCCACGTGCGAAAAGATGATATCATACACTTCAGATCCTGCGGTAGCCGACGGTATAATTCCGAGGTTAGCCACCACCGCAGTGATCAAAATGACGAGTAATGCTGCTCCCAAGGTTCCTAGCGGGGTCTTATTCTCCAACCAGATGGATACGGCTATAGTCGAAGAGATTACGAGTACAATAAAGAGCGGATTTGTCAGCAGGTTACTCATCCCATAGGTTTTGGAGGGTGTAAGGATTGCCTTCCATCACCCAAAAGGATCCATCTAGGTATCGGTAGTGTTGATCAAGTTTAGCGATTTCAGCCATTTCGAGTTCTGTCAATACGATGAATGAGGCTTCAAAATTTTGCTTTAACCTTTCCGGATTGATGGATTTTGGTATCACGGCGGTGCCTCTGTTTATCGCCCATGCAATGAGTATTTGAGCAGGTGAACAATCGTGGACCTTGGCTATATCATTAATAACCGGGTTTTCAAAGAGATTTGGCTCTTGCTCTTTGATCAGTCCAACCGGTCTATCCCGGCTACCCAGCGGAGAGTAGGCAGTAAGCCCGATGTGATGTTGCTTACAGAAACCCAGCACATCATTTTGCTGTAATAGTGGATGCAATTCAATTTGATTCATTTCGGGGGGGATCTCTGAATCGATCAAAGTCCGTAACTTTTTCACACTGAAATTAGAAACCCCAATGTGCCGGATTAGACCCGCTTTAACGCATTCGGTCATACCCGACCATGTTTGAGATAGGGGAACTTCTTTCAGACTCTGAAAATCGTGGGGAGACTTTGGGGAAATGACACCGTGTCTCATCACTACCGGCCAGTGCATGAGGTAAAGGTCTAAGTAATCCAACTTTAGGTCCTTAAGTGTGGTTGTTAAAGCAGGTTGGACATGTTCTTTTTGGTGCTCCGTGTTCCAGAGTTTAGAGGTTACCCACAGCTCTTCGCGTTTTACCAAGCCTTTTGAGAAAGCCTCATCAAAAGCCTCCCCGATCTCCTCTTCGTTCCTGTATATAGCAGCACAATCGATATGCCGATAGCCCAATCGTAACGCTTCCAGAACGGCTTTATATACTTCTCCTTTGGCTGACTTCCAGGTGCCCAACCCAAACAAGGGCATTTGATCCCCATTTCTGAATATAAATTGCTTCATTTAGTCTACTAATCTCAACGTCCCAAATATGCCCGCATCGATCCAACCTCGATTCTTATCGTCCCCTTCGATAACTTCTGAGCCTATAAAATTCTCCCGTTCGGCGCTGCCGTCGTTATCACAGTACGCCAGCGCAAAACCAATTTCTTTATGTCGTTGGAGAAAAACGGGTGTATTTCTTTTCCCGTCCACGTACGAATCGGGATACAGATGGATTGCCATTTCCCAAAGCGTGGTATGCTTCTTTTGCAGCTTTTTCACTTCAATATGATCATTATATAAACGTCCTTGTCGGTCAGTGTCCATATCCACAATATTATAATCCAGAGCTATGTGGTAGGCGAAGGCATTGTGGTTGTATTGATGTTCACCACCGGAATTATCTTCATCCA
>JBCCIX010000494.1:0-3543 GCA_039028075.1 Bacteroidota bacterium
CTACTACGAGCGCCTTACAACCTTTATTTCTTAAAATGTCAGTGATTTTGATCGAGTACGCCTGAATAGCCGCCTCTGATTTATCTCCGTACGGTAAGTGGGCCGTATCGCCAAAATAGATCAATGACTCATGAGGCATCAAATCCTTGATGGCACGAGCCACTGTGAGCCCACCGATGCCACTGTCAAAAATACCTATGGGATCATTACTCATCTGCATTGCTTAAGAGATCAAAGCTATAGAAATGAATCTTAGTTTACAGAGTTGCGTCTCTTAATTCATGCTCCTCGAGAAAACGAGTTACATTTTATAGATACTACTATTTAAAAGCTATTCGTTTTTTTCAGATATGGAATTGATAAAGTATAATTTATAATCCCTAAGCCGTTCCGATTCATTAACCACAGCGTCTGCCGATGACTGTTGGGAGCTTAATCTCCACTTTTATTGAGAAACTCCTAAAATCAGTTGAGTAAAAAACCTTCGGCTGAAATAATTTGTATTATTGCATCAAGAAAAAAAATAACGATAGAACATGGGGCTTAATTTACTGGATGGTAAAAAGGGAATTATTTTCGGTGCACTAGACGAAAACTCAATCGCCTGGAAAGCGGCCGTCAAAGCGCACGAGGAAGGCGCTCAGTTTGTGCTGACCAATGCGCCGATAGCCCTACGCATGGGTAAGATTGATGATCTGGCGGAGCAATGCGGCACCGAAGTTATTCCTGCTGATGCTACTTCGCTCGAGGATCTAACAAGTTTATTTGAGCAAGCTCAGGATAAGCTTAAAGGTAAACTGGATTTTGTCTTGCACTCCATCGGCATGAGTCCTAACGTTCGAAAGGGCAAAACGTATGGCGACCTTAATTACGATTGGTTCCTGAAAACTCTTGATATCTCAGGTCTTTCTTTCCATAAAGTTTTACAGGTAGCCGAAAAAACTGATGCTATGAATGAATGGGGCTCTATTTTAGCGTTAAGTTACATCGCCGCCCAGCGTACATTCCCTGACTATTCGGATATGGCTCAAGCTAAATCTGTACTAGAGTCAATTGCCAGAAGTTACGGTTATCGTTTCGCTAAATTGAAAAAAGTACGTGTCAATACCATTTCACAGTCTCCTACCATGACTACAGCAGGTAGTGGAGTAAGCGGATTCGATGTGTTTTTTGACTATGCAGACAAAATGTCCCCGCTTGGTAATGCAAGTGGAGAAGATTGTGCAAACTACATCATAAGTCTCTTCTCAGATTATACGAGAATGGTTACTATGCAGAATTTAATGCACGATGGCGGATTTTCAAGTTCAGGTATCACGGAAGAACTTATCGAACAATTAAAACAAGATTAGTGATGATCAAAAAAAGCGTATTCATATCTCTAGTATTAAGTTGTATCTTCTTAGTCGCCAGTGGCTTTCAGGTCTTCAAGACTTCAATTAAAATTACAGTCATTGACGAGCTTGGCAATATTGCAGAGGGAGCTTCTGTACAATTATTTGGCAGTGAAGAAGATTACCGCAATGAAACCAATCCAGTCACTGATGTGGCCATTTCCGACAAGAAAGGGCAAGTCAAATTCAAAGAACTTGAATCTAAAGTATATTTTGTTAACGTAAAGAAGGGTGACAAAAATAATATTGGGGCCGGCGTTCAAACGGCCAAACTAGAAGAAGGTAAATTGAATAAGGTGAATATTGTAATTGAATAGTTTCGCGGAAAGCCTTTGTTAGTTGCACTCGAAAACTACCAACCCATGTATCCGAAAGAAATAGTGGTAAAAAAGAGGCTGGTTTCTTTAGGATAAGATCACCAGAATTACTTCAGAGCGACTCAGTTGAGCAGTCATGTAACGCCTTCCTGCCGGATGGCACATTAAGCTTTTGCAGAAACTCGTTTAGCCAATCGTACAAGCCAACTTCATTATTCTCAAGTAGTGTAGAAATTACAAATTTCTAAAAACAATTTTCGAACTTGCCATTCGTAGTATTCGGCAAGGAGGTAACTTGCTTCAAAGGTTGAGCTGCATCAATCGATTTAAACTTACAGCTTACGAAAGCTCAATTTTGCGTGTAAGTTCTGAGTTAAAAAGCTAAAAATTAGTTTGCGATGATTGATTTTTCAAACTATATCCCACACCGTCAATCTATCTTGCGAGTAGCACAATTATCGAGGAAAAAGATAAGGTCTTACCAAAGGCAAGACCTATATCAACCTTAAAATTAACTGTAATAACACCATCAATCATGAATGAGGCATTCATGATATTAATTAAAGATAGGATAGTACACGGTCCGGTCAAATACGTATCGGCATTTTAAGTACCTCGTGTAATTTATTTACTTAAAAGCATAGTTTTGTTGACTATGGGTATGATCGGCTCAAACCTTCATAGAGCGAAATCAATCATTGAGGCTGGTGGCCTAGTGGCCGTTCCTACTGAAACCGTTTACGGGCTTGCCGCTGATGCCCTGAACATAGAGGCTGTTACTTCTGTCTTTTCCGCAAAGAATAGGCCAACGTTTGATCCACTTATCGTTCACGTTGATACTTTAGAAGCGGCAGAAAAGTATATTGAAAAGTGGCCTCCAAAAGCTCTAGCTTTAGCTGAAAAGTTTTGGCCTGGACCACTCACCCTGTTGCTCCCAAAAAAAGAGGTAATTTCTGATTTGGTAACCTCAGGCATGGAAAAAGTAGCTATAAGAGTTCCAGACAGTGAGCTTACCCTCAAATTACTAGGTCTACTTAAAAGACCATTGGTAGCTCCAAGCGCAAATCCGTTTGGGTACGTTAGTCCCACCTGCCCACAACATGTTGACGATCAGTTAGGTGATAAAATATCCTACATTTTGGACGGGGGACCATGCGAAATTGGATTAGAATCAACTATCGTAGGTTTTGATGCTTCGGATAACGCTGTAATTTATCGTTTAGGTGGTTTAAACATCGAATCCATTCAAGCTGAAATTGGTGCCGTAAAAACCAAATCGCACTCTAGTTCAAATCCACAAGCTCCGGGCATGTTAACCAGTCATTACAGCCCTCACGTAGCTGTAAAGCTTGGTAACATTCGTAAAAGCCTTGATACGCTTCACGGAATTAAGCGGGTCGGTGTGATTTCATTTACAGAACCTATTCGAGAATTACCCACTGACCAACAAGTGGTTTTAGCCCCTGACGGTTCCTTAAAAACCGCAGCAAAAAACCTGTTTTCAGCATTACGATATATGGATACGATCAACATCAATACGTTGCTCATAGAAGAAGTTCCAGATCACGGTTTGGGAAAGGCCATAAATGACCGATTGCGGAGAGCAGCCGCTAAACATTAATGGGGTAATTACACTGATGATAATCAGTAAAAAAATCAACCTTTACAGCTTTACAATAGCGCTAAATTGATGATATTAGCCCTCCTAAAAACCAGCCAATGAAAACTGTAGATAGCATCAATTTCGCAGGGCTTAGAGCCCTAGTCCGGGTAGATTTTAACGTACCTTTAAATGCCGATTTTGAAATCACTGATGATACCCGGATAAAAGC
>JBCCIX010000495.1:0-3537 GCA_039028075.1 Bacteroidota bacterium
AGGTTACCGATGGCATGAAATTGACCCTACTTATTTGATGATCCGGCTTCTCAACCGGCTTGGCGTAATTCAGCTGGCGAAAGAAAAGCAAATGATTCCTGTAGAGGTTAAAAAAGCGGCCTGATAAGCTCTGCTAAATTCGCTTTACAGGTATACGGGTCGGGAGTATATGTGAAAGCATCTAATCTAGATGTCTATTTACATGTTCCAGGTAAGGTTCATTTGAACGAATATGTGTTTTTTTCGCTTTAACCCCCGAAAATATTCATGTGATTTATACTTGACTTAAGCATTAACTAACCTGACGGATGCGGAAGGACTTAAGAATGAAAGTTCTACGCCTCATCTACAATTCATGTTATGGATACATGCGGCAAGTTGAGTTTAAATGTCCCATCTTGATTCAACCCGCTACAATTTCAAATACACCCGCCATATCAACTTTTAGTGCAATACTGGCACGGTAAGCTTAAAATACAACTGTTCCCGTCCACACTTGGGTACATAAATGCGAGAATCATCACGATGTTGCGCTAGCATAACCAATTAGCGGCGAATCAAGCACGTAATAGTTTGAAAGGTCAATGATGTATGAGTAACTTGGAAGTTTAGAAGTAATTCACTTTTGATTATTGAACTGCCGGCATGATCATGAAGATTCTCAAAGCGCTAACTGTCCTATTTTTCTCCACTCAATTGCTGTCTGCACAAAGTAGTTACCCATTAATTCTCCCTATGAAGGAAAGAGCAGCAGTCATTGATCGGCTACTTGAAGAAAGGATCGAGACGGTGCTACCACAGTTAATGCGCAGAGAAGGCATTGATATGTGGATAGTTATATCAAGAGAATATAATGAGGACCCTGTCATTGAAACATTTTTACCTTCGACATGGCTTGCAGCTAGGAGGAGAACTATTCTGGTTATGTACGATAAAGGGGTGAAAGAAGGAATTGAGGCTTTAGCTGTAGCTCGTTACGACGTAGGTACAACGTTTGAAAAAGCCTGGGACAAGGAAAGAGAACCGGATCAGTGGAAGCGACTAGCTGAAATCATCGTAGAAAGAGACCCTAGAAAAATTGGTGTTAACAAGTCAGATGCTTTCGGGTTGGCTGACGGTATTTCTGCCACTGATCTAGCGCAGTTGAATCTGGCGTTAGATCAGAAGTATAAAAATAGAATTGTATCCGCCGAAAAACTCGCCATAGGCTGGTTGGAAACCCGTACGCCCTCTGAGATGGCCATTTACCCCCAAATATGTAGGATTGCACACGATGTAATCGATGAAGCACTTTCAGAAGAAGTAATTCAACCGGGAGTGACCAGCACGGAAGATGTAGTCTGGTGGATGCGAGAAAAAGTGCGAGAGTTGAAATTAATTACCTGGTTTCATCCTACGGTTTCTATTCAACGAGATGATCCCGAGTCTTTTGATCACCTGAGATCCTTTTCAAAACGTCCTGAAATTAACATTATTCAACCGGGCGACCTTATACATGTCGACTTTGGCATTACGTATCTACGGCTGAACACGGACACCCAGCAACATGCCTATATTCTAAAACCTAAAGAGACGGATGCTCCCAAATATTTAAAAGCGGCCCTTGCGCGGGGTAATAGACTGCAAGATATTTTCACCAAAAACTTTGGTTTAGGGAAAACAGGCAATCAGGTGCTTAAAGAGTCGCGGACTCAAGCGATTGCAGAAGGTATCAAACCATCAATTTATACGCATCCTATCGGATATCACGGTCATGGTGCCGGCACCACTTTAGGCATGTGGGACCAGCAAGATGGCGTACCCATTACCGGCGATTATCCGCTACACTACAATACCGCCTATTCCATTGAGCTCAATGCCGCCACCTTCATCAAAGAATGGAACAAAGAAATAAGAATAATGCTGGAGGAAGAAGCTTACTTTGATGAAGACGGTGTCAACTATATCGACGGAAGACAGAAAGAGTTTCTGCTGATTCCAAGACCTTCTAAGAATAAGTAGCTGTAGTTTATCGCCCTTGGCAGATGATTCCACCACTCAGGGGGTTTCACGCTGGGCTGAGAAAAATAAAATTAACCGGATTGGACAAATCACAAGAGACGATTAGCAGTTTTACGAAAAGCTATGGTTGTTTACAACACTACTTTACGCTAATCGCCCCTACTAATTTTTCTTACTAAAAGCCAGCTGGGGTTCAGGCTCAGGAATAGTAACTTTTCGTTTGATAATAACCTCTTCGGTCTCTTCTTTGCCCACCATTTTTTGCTCTACTTTCTTTTGAGGTTGATTGGATCCCTCAGAAACCTTAAGAACAGTGGTAACAAGCACGATAGCAGTAGCACCAGCAAATAACCAAAAAAGATCTACGCCCGCTACTCGCGGTAAAGTCTGCAATACCTGCCAAAACCAATCGCCGGTGACCAGGCCATTCGCCATAGGAACCGCCAAGGCCAATACACCACCAATCAGAAGATAATTTCTATTTTGTTTGCTGTAGTTGTTCCAGAAAGAACCGAGTATCGTCAGTCCTAGCCAGCCCAAAAAGAAAATTTGGTTGACCAGATCTACCCGGCCTTCCAAATCAATCGGAACTAATTTGTTTGCCAAAAATATGATCGCAAAGGCGGGAAACATACTTAAGCAGATGGCCAAATAAATCTTAGTGACCCTATGGTGAAAAAGCCTTTGCCGATAAGTGTATTTACTATGGTCCCTTGCCGTTCGCCAAATAAGCACGCCACTAATGATCATAAAGCAGGTGATCATGGCGAGAACAAAGTAAATAATCTTCATCGTGTAGCCGCCGAAATTTGCAAAATGCAACTTGGTTATGAAATTGATCACCGAATAGCTGTAGTTGCGTTGATTGGGCACCAAACTATACGCTTCGAGTATTTTGCCGTCTTTTAATCTCATCGCAAGGCTGCCATCCGATAATATGCCCTGATGATCAGTAATATTCCAAAACGCGAGGGCATCTTCTTTACCGTAGTTTTGTAATTGTATACTGCCAATCTCAAAACCCGGATATTCCTGTCGTATTTCTGCAGCTACGTCGGTCAATTTATAATGGTCATAATACGGGGCATCCTTATCTACTTTCAAGGCAGCGGCTGGATTAACTTTATTGACTAATTTTTCCTGATCACCCTCATATAAAAGTGTAGCCGCCGGTAGGAGTATGAGTATAAGGAGTCCAAAAAATGCCCCTGTTATCGCATAGATCAGCTGAAATGGAAGACCTATAACACCCAATACCGTGTGAGCGTTAGTCCAGATGGTTTTCCACTTCCCTTCTTTAATAAAAGCGTAGAATTTAGTCAGCAGATTCTGCCAATGGATCAGCAGTCCCGTGACAATTGCAAATAAAAAGAATAGGGCAACAAATCCAGCCAAGTAGATGCCGATTACCGGTATTTGTCTAAAGTAATGGAGATAATAAATGGTGTTATTAACCGTGGTAAGCGGATCTTTAACATCCTGAATGCGCATATCAACCGGGCTGATGTACGCCGCCATGCGTTCGGTGGTAGAATC
>JBCCIX010000496.1:0-3530 GCA_039028075.1 Bacteroidota bacterium
AATAAAAGAGCGGTAGATATCACGTATATCTTGCCCATTTTAATGAGTGGCGCAAAAAGCACCACCAATGAGGCTATGGTGGGCCAGGCCACCAGTACAGCCAACAAAGCATTCGTGAACCCAATCTGGTAAGCAAGAAATGCGGTACCCATGATTGTGAAAAGCAGGGATAAGCTTCTGGCGAACGAAGGCCGTGCTTCCCAATAGAGGGAAAAAGTTCCTTTACGGTATTCTACTCGCTTTGCCGCTGCAAAAAGCAGGTAGATCGAGGTGAAAAGAGATAGGACTCCTAGACTGAACATGTATTTTTATGCATCTGACCGAGTGATTGATGCTTGCTGGTGATAATACCAACAAGGGCAGAAAAAACACCAAAAAGACAGATTCTCCTCATTAAATATCGTTGGCAAGATTGAAGAATCGTGGAGAATTTACCCCGGTTACCACGAATGCCTTGGAAACCGTACCCGTGGTCGGATTCCACTGGTAGTAGGCATCTTCTTCAGCATTAAATGCCGGAATGTACGCATCTCCGTTGTACTCAAAGACGTTTCCTCCTGCACCTTGAAGCAGGCTAAAATTTGGAATGCCTGCTATAGGTATTACAGTCATTGCATCCACATCTATTTCACACCACACCCCGGTTTCGGCTTCAAAAATGATACTCTGTATTTCTGCCAGTTGCTCAGGTGTTGGGTTTCCGCCGGAAGCAGCCAGAATAATTAATACTGCCTCCGGCGTTTCACTGTTTACCCTAGCTATTGCTTTACCACCTTCTAAAAAAGTAAAATCTCTAAAAATGAGTCCAAGGAAATTTTGGGGATTCAATGTCAGTGCCGGCTGAAAAATATAGGTCGGATCTATTTCATTACTACCTACAGGCACTTTATTGATATGAGCTATACCGCCATCTTCAATATTACCTGCATCAGGTATGTATAAATTCCCGGCTGCATCCGTTAAACGTTGTCCAAAGCTACCATTCTGAAATTCAATACTGATGGATCCGTCACCCTCTCTTCGCGTATCCCCGACAAATGTGTTAGTCGCTAAATTGGCTTGATGCACCACAAAATCCATGAAGAAGGATCCATTAACATTGCGAATAGGTATAAACATATCGTCCCCACGAAACATAAACCGAAGTGATTCTTGCTGAGCACCATCTGGTACAGACCCAGCACTCATATCAATAGATCCGGTAACTTCAAAAGTGGTAGGGTTGAAAACGGTTATAGCATCCGGGTTTGCAAAATCATTACAAACGCCAATTAAGGAATCTCTAACGGCCACTGTACTTGCCGCACCCGAGAGCGGTATGGTTCCCTCCTCGATAAATTCACCCTCGGCATTCACCGCTATTTTGGAAATACCTGGCGAGCCGTCGGTACGACGTGTAAAGATCGCACCGTCGTATACCGATGTAGGGAAGAAACTAATAAAATCCGTACCGTCTGATAGATCTACCGTACCCGTAGGAAGTTCTTCAAAATACTTTACTACACTGTTTCCCGAACTTGTAACACCTACCGATACAAAACCCGTTGTTTTATTTTCTGATTCTACTGTAGGTGTAGTTGAATCGTCATCTGAACAGGAGGAAAACATGAGTAAGATAAGTAATCCATAAAAAGAAGGTATCGAACAGAGTTTTATTTTATAGGACATCATAATTGATTTATAGTGAATAATTTATTTTAAAGGCATAGTTAATCCCCGGCCTGGGTATCCTGAAATTGTCGAATACCTCGGCATTGAATACATTTTGTAGATTAAAGGACAAGGCCAGCCCTTTCGATTTCAACAGGTAGGTAAGCCCGGCGTTGTGAACATGTTGCTCAGGAACAAACGCATCAGGGTTTGCCGTATCTAGATCCGGTACCGTATTGATGCTGAACTTATCCGTAAACAAATAGGTCCAGGAAAGTGCTAAGTTGTTTCCAGGCTTCAAAAGATCTTGAATGCTGTAACCTACTCTTACATTAAAGAATGTAAGTGGGATGTTAGGCACCTGATCACCCAAATCAAGACCGGATGCAATTTGGTTACTTTGGGAAGTGAAATTCCCTTGAAGTGATAAGTTTTTCAATGGACTTACCTTCAGGGCTAGCTCAATGCCCTTGCCGTCCACCGCAGCTTCATTGATAAATTGTATTCTCGAAACCGAGACTTGCTTTGGACGAATAAGGTTTTCCCGATTCCGGATAAACCCGTTTACGTTTACCAAAATGAATCGATCTTTCTGAAATCGTCTCTCAAATTGTGCCCCCAGATTCCAGTTTAAACTCTCTTCCGGTTGCAGGTCAAAATTGGGTAATGTGGATGCAAGGTCTCCAAGAAGCTCTCTTTCGGTGGGTATGCGTAAGGCCTGCTCCACGCTGGTTCTAATGAAAACAGCAGGGTGTAGCTGATACTTTAAGGCAAAACCATAACCGTTGCTATTCTTTTGTACATCGATAAAATCTAATTCACCATCGATTATTCGAAACGTATTTACGGCTTCCGCTTGATAAAAATAGTTTTTAAAGAACGCAATGGCATTCAATTTCTTATCAAAAAAATGAGCGTTCAACTCTGCACCAAGAATATTTCGGTTCAGCGAGGACGGCAGCGTATTTGGATCAGTTAGCTCATTGTCAATAGTCACACGCACTCCTAGTGGATCTTCTCCTTGCAGCCGTGTGTATCGGTAATAATCGGATACCCTAACGTCTATATTATCGCTTATTTTATAAGCTAACGTCAGTCGATGAGTCGTTCCTACATTTTCCCGGTCCAGCAAAGTAGCAATTCGGATTTCGCCTCCCCTCACGGTTGGATTAGTCAGGATCTCACCTCTCCAATTGTACCGATTCAGCGTGCTATCATTAATTTTATCGACCGTTTGAGATAGCACACCAAAGTACCTTACATTGAGTTTATCATTGAAAAAGGTTTTGCGATAATCAATGCGTTGGGCAAATACCTCGATTTCCCTCTCCGCTTCTCCGATCGCCGTGTTGATGACAAATCCAAGGTTCTGTATTTCATCAAATATTCTGGAATAGGATACTGCGAGATCCAGACGATCGGCCCATTTCAATTTTTTAATACGAAGTTTGCCTTCTATAAAGCCTGAGATATGCTGGTCATGAAAGCGTCTGGTATCGATGCGTTCCTCATCAAATCGCGGGGAACCATTTGGTAACTCTATCTCGATTAGATTGGGAATATTCCTCATCCGGTAATCATTGTCCGAATAATTGAGATAAGAAATAGTGGACAATGAGGTTCTTTCACTTAGTTTTTTAAGCCCATTAAAGGTAAAGCGATGCGTATTAAAGGACCCGAACGAGTAGGATGTCCTTAAATGATCTTCGCTTTGTTGTACGGGAACCAGATTCAGGCCCCCGCCCAAAGCATCCGTACCGACATCGATCGGCATAACGCCTTTATAGACATCAACCCGTTCCAGTGCGTCTACCGGTATGGTATTTACCGGCAATCCATTTCCATAGACTTCCAGCGGAATCCCATCGTAATAAATACGG
>JBCCIX010000497.1:0-3521 GCA_039028075.1 Bacteroidota bacterium
GGTACGGATTGAATCAAAGGCATTTGCTAAATCTGATTTTATATCATCCACATGCTCGATTCCCACCGAAATTCTAAGTAAATTCGGTAGTACACCCGAGGCCAATTGCTCTTCATCGTTCAGTTGTTGATGCGTAGTGGCAGAAGGTTGAATGATCAGCGTTTTAGCATCTCCTACATTGGCCAGGTGACTGATAAGTTTTAAACTATCGACAAATTTGGTAGCCTCTTCTTTTCCACCTTTTATCACGAAAGATAAAACGCCACCAAACCCTTTTTTCAAATACTTCTTAGCCAGTTCATAATAGCTGCTGGTTTCAAGGCCCGGGTAGTTAACGGACTCTACCTGAGGATGTTGCTCAAGCCATTTCGCAACTTCTAAGGCGTTATCAACAGTTTTCTGAACGCGCAGTGATAGCGTTTCAAGGCCTTGCAGCAAAAGAAAAGAATTAAAGGGACTAATCGATGGGCCAAAGTCTCGCAAACCTTCTACGCGTGCTCGAATGGCGAACGCAATATTGGGAAGACCTAAAGGGTTGTTAAAACCAAATGTTTCCCAAAAGTTGAGTCCATGGTAACCTTCTGAAGGTTCTGTAAACTGTGGAAATTTGCCGTTGCCCCAGTTATAATTACCACTATCTATGATCACTCCACCAATTGATGTTCCGTGGCCCCCAATCCATTTAGTGGCAGATGCTGTAACTACTGCTGCGCCATGCTCAATGGGCCTGAAAAGATAGCCTCCGGCACCAAACGTATTATCCACGACCAAAGGAATATCATATTTTTTGGCGACTTCGGAAATGGCATCAAAATCAGGTACATTGAAACCCGGATTGCCAATGGTCTCCAGATAAATAGCCTTTGTTTTTTCGTCAATTAGCTTTTCAAAATGCTCGGCTTTATCACTTTCAGCAAATCTTGCTTCTATTCCAATACGTTTAAACGCCACTTTAAACTGATTGTACGTTCCCCCGTAGAGGAAGCTAGTGGAAACGAAATTATCGCCCACGCCTAAAAAGTTGTTCAGCGCTATAAATTGAGCAGCCTGCCCAGAGCCCACAGCTAAGGCAGCTACACCGCCCTCAAGGGCTGCGATGCGCTTTTCAAAAACATCAGTAGTCGGATTCATAATACGTGTATAGATGTTTCCGAACTCTTTTAGCGCAAATAAATTAGCCCCGTGTTCAGAGTTTTTGAAAGTATACGAAGTGGTCTGGTACAAAGGTACTGCTCTTGACCGTGATGATTCTTCAACGTCTTCATACCCGGCATGAAGCTGTAGCGTTTCGAAATTTAATTCTTGTGACATGTTTTTAATTAGTTAGAATTCAATGAAAAATTTATGGGTGTTGTATTACTTAAATTGTCATTAACAGGACAGCGATATTCTACTTCTTTAAGCCATTTTACCCGCTGACCTTCGTTAAGTTTTGTACTTGTTTTTAGCGACACATTAATGCTTTTGTAACCTGCTCGTTCCTCAAAAGAAGTGCCGAAGAGCCTGGAAGGATCGAGATCACCGTCAATATCTATTTTAAGATCTTTCAGTTTGATGTTTTGTTCTTTAGCTACAAGATGAGCCACCACATTTATGCAGCCAGCGTAACCTGCTAAAATATACTCTACTGGATTTGGTGCTTTGTCCGTTCCACCTAAATCCTGCGGTTCGTCCACGATTAGTTCAAAATCGCGCACCTTGATGCTTGTTTTGGCGGAAGATTCACTCGTTGATTGTATTGAAAAATTTATAGTCTCTGACATGGTATTTATTATTTTCGTGAAATAAAGAATAAGTAATGGCCTGTAGTATCGTCACCAAAAAAGAAGCTAATCTCATTGGGCAGATATTCAGTAAACCAGGCCGTAAATACAAAAGGCGCTGTTACCTACAACAACAGCAGCAACAGGTCAGAGATAAGAGGTTGATCAAAGAAGAAATTTCCTTTGGAAAACTAGCAATTAATTCGGTTTGATGTTGAATTGATCTTTTCATTTTTATCAATTTATATTATCCATGCTCATCACCGCGATGAACCATTTGGATCAGGAATTAGCACCTGTCCCGATTCTCGGGGTGGTTGCTAGCGCTTCAACGAGCCTGTCTCTCCACGCTTCTCTATAAATCGATACTCTTTAGCAGAGCCTCGAATTGGAAGTTCAAACGTAGAAATGGTTTTTCAGGTTTCCAAATAATTTTTGAAAAAAGTCTTTTGTGGTAACTTGTCGGATAAATGACTTTAATAAAGGGTTTACCGGCACTTATGGATTCTTGGTTGGCTATTTTACTATATCTTTTCCTGTCCTATATTCTGGTAATGTCGGTATAGTTTTATAATATCAAAATCCGAGGGCGTGAGCGAGGCTATCAGCATAGGTCGTTGGTTCCTTTAGGATGGTCGGCTGCCGTTTTTGGTTTGATAGGTTCTGTCAGAAAATACGTCATTACCTTTGATGCCATTGAGCAGGCAGGTGATATTAGTCCTAGTATCGTAGCTGCCGGCTTTGGTTCAGGGGGGTCATATTTTGTATTAGGACTTCTAAGTTTAGCTATCGCCTTTTTCTTCAAATTTCTAAATCAGAAATAATTAAATGAAAACTCTAGTAACACTTCTTTTTTTGCTTAAAGTAAGTCTATCACTCGGTCAGGATTATTTTTATAAAGGCTACACGCCGTTTGATCAGTCCATTCCTACACCCGAACAATTTCTAGGTTACGGCATTGGAGAGTATCACACGAGGCACGATAGAATTGTAGCTTACCTTGAGAGGTTATCCGACTTATCTGATCGAGCTACCATAATGTACTATGGGAAAACACATGAATTGAGAGAACTCGTGATTCTCACTATTAGTGACCCTTCTAATCATAACAATTTAGAAACAATTAAGGAGAAGCACATGCAGGTGGTGAATCCGAATAGTACAATATCTGATTTCGATGACTTACCCATCTTTATAAACCTTGGATATAATGTCCATGGCAACGAGCCATCGGGCGCGGAAGCTGCTTTGCTTACGGCTTATACGCTAGTGGCTTCTCAAAACCCGCAGGTTTTGGCTTATTTAAAAGAGGCAGTTATTTTCCTTGACCCTACGCTAAACCCCGATGGCCGAGATCGTCATACACAATGGGTAAACGCCTACCGCGGTAATCCTCTGGTTGCGGATCCGACTGATGCTGAGCACAATGAAATGTGGCCCAGGGGTAGAACCAATCACTACTGGTTTGACCTGAATCGTGATTGGCTATTGGCCATACACCCGGAGAGCAGGGGAAAGCTGGATTGGTTCCATACTTGGTATCCCAATGTGGTAACTGACTTTCACGAAATGGGAACGAGCAGCACCTACTTCTTTGAACCTATGAAGGCAAATGCTTCCAAAGACCCGATTATGCCTAAAGAAAATTACACCATATTGAACGATACCTTTGCCAATTATTTCAAGCAAGAACTGGACAAGCTAGGTTCATTCTATTTTACAAAAGAAGTTTTTGATGGGACATATCCTGGCTACGGA
>JBCCIX010000498.1:0-3511 GCA_039028075.1 Bacteroidota bacterium
GAAGCCCCTAATAAAGATGATTATTTTGACGGTAAAATATGGTGGCTTCCTTTGAACGCTGCTGGTATGGAGGGAATTTGTTTCGATGGGGACACCTTAATAATTTCAAGGGAACCGAGTGGCACGCTTCATGAAATTAAAAAAAGATGAACTCCTATCTATTCGATAACCCATTCACAATACCCTTATCAGATGAGTTGTTAAACCGGCTGGTAGAAAAAATAGAGAAGCTTGTACCTGAAAACCGTTTTAAAGGTGTACATACGTTGGTATCAATAAGCGGGGGGTCTTGTACCGGAAAAAGTTCGATTATTTCCAAAGGGCTTACGGACCATCTTTCGGTTCCATACACCTTGCTTGATCAAGATACCTTTCAAAACAACCCGGCGTATTCAAAAAACTTCAGTCAACAATACCGATGGGATCACCCGGATAATTTTGCTATCGATACCTGTACGGAAGCCTTGAACAGACTTAAAAACAACAAGGAGGTTATCGTCCCGGATTATTCATTTAAAGCAGACGAGCCCATTGGCCACAAAAGGTTGAACCCTAACCCAGTTATTCTTTTGGAAGGATTATACGCTGCTTATCAAAACCTGGGCCAGGAAAGTGACTTTGTCATTTACTTGGAATCTCCCTTTTACGCTCGCTTGATCCGCCGTATTTTCAGAAATACGCTAGAACGGTATAAAGGCCGAGATCCCGCACTGATCCTGAAAGGGTTTATCACCTCAGTGACCAAAGCCCATACTGATTTTGTCACTACCCAACGAACTAACGCTGATGTGGTGATCAAGATGCCCTTTGACTTTTCTGATCTCATTGACCGGTTTGCGTTAAAACCATTGCGTGGGCTTCCTAAATACGATTGGTGTGTAGAGTTGGCTGATGATTTAACCGCAGCCATAACGCCATCGGGATTTTTTACATTGATTTACAAGAAAGAAAAATACCTGGAATTTGAAGTTGATAGTGAGGTTCAGGTATTACTGAAAAAGTTAAACTGGAAAGCGCAGTAAGGCCTATTTGCCGTAGGCTAATTGTTGTTGCTCACGCAGTAGGTTAAGATAGTCCACCAACAAGGCCCAGTCATGACTATTATGGTAACGGATCTTTTTAGCTTTTCGGAAATTGAGAACTAACTCCTGTTCCTCAGGCTTGACCATTGAAAGCAACTGTTTTTTGAAGTTTACAACTTTAATGAGTCTGTTCTGATGCCAGAAGAAATATTGGCTTTCCATAACCTCCCTGGTACTACTAAGCATGGTACTACCTATGTAATTATTATAAGCACGTGGCTTGGATTTTCTTAATAAATGTACGGGGCCAATAACCACCTGCTCGAGCAACTCCGATTGAGCATGACTTGTTGGATATCTTCGGTAAGCGGTTATATGGTTTTCATCTTCGTCATACAGCCGGAGGGATTTTATTCTCGGAAAATCCATGGCTCTAAAGCCTTGCTCACCTCGGATCTGTACTATCTCATATTCCAGATCCACTTCAGCTTTCCCCCAAAGTGAATCCCCTTTAAGGGTGACTAGAAGTGCGTCTTTCCCCTCTTTCATTGGCACGGGCTGAGCCCGAGTGGAGAACGCGAAAAAACCAATTATGACCAGCAGATAAAAACGTTTCACGAGCCTTTCCCTAATCTTTAACTTATACTTTTAACATAAATCTAACGAAAAGTACGTGCTAAATTAACTTTATCGTAATATTTAGATAAAAAGCTTTTAAACTTTAGCCAAGGGGACTCAAACAGTTTGTGTAGCTGATTGAATCAGGGTTTTGAGAAGTTTGCTTTGTTTGTTTAGCTGGGGAAGGAATAATGTCGCCAAGAAAAAAGGGTGATCAGTTAATTCAGCGATAACCATTCGACCATCATCTGCCGTACCGGCAAAAGTGAAATGCTGATTGATCTGTTTTTGATATGTAGAATTAATTTCAAAACGGCAATGAGAGGTTTCTTTAGCCTCAGTAGCCGCATACCACTCTTTAACGGTGGAGGGATGAAGGGAAATAGTGAGTTCTTTGTATTCCGTCCCACAACTTTCATTAAGCGAAATATAGGCTTCAGGATCTTGGGCATGGCACACATTTTTAGCCAATTCAATGATGGTGTATTTGAAACCGGAGCAGGTACCGATAAAAGGGATCTTGTTTTCCCTTGCAAACCTAATGGCTTCCATGGTGCCTTCAGGACTTAAATATGGACCTGAGCCTGCCCAGATCGCTTGAAATTGACCCATATCAGCATGGTCAACTTCTTCGGTTGGAATCCAAACGGCCTCTGCTTTTATTTCCAACATGGATGCTATTTCCGGGACAATGGATTCAGCAGAAATATGCGGAAGGTAGTCGCCCTTGCGATCGCCAATTAGTGCTACTTGCAGTGTTTTGCCAGACATTTCTCTAACTTAAAATAAGCAGGTAAAAGCAATGTTAGCCAACCACTAGAAATTCATCATCTTGGTTCGTGAACCTAAATTATGCGATAGGAATAATTTGCCGAAGTCTGACCAATTACCTTTGGTAATTGGCGGGATTAACCCATGATGTAAGATAAGGGTGTGACCACAGGCGTCTCAATGTTCATTCCAAACGGATATCAAATTCTTGTTGACTATAAATAGAATCATTCATTCGATAATTATCACTTCTCCATCTCTGATTGCTTTATAAGCGATACCTTTTTTCTGACATAGTACTATTTCTTTTGCCATATCCGCAGACTCATGATGAGCAGAATCCCAGTGCGGCATGAAAGCATAGTCTAGTAGTCCAAGTCCTTCCCAAATGATCTCATTCCATTCAGCATATGGCGTTTCATTAGCATCATCCACGATCTGATAAACGCTGAGCGATGGTGAAAGCACGCATCCGGCAGCACTGTAACCAGAGTAGAGAAAATTATCTCGCAATTCCTCCTGAGCTATGATTTCATCCAACCCACTCAATTTCATGGCTTGCCTTAACACAAAAACATTTCCTCCACTAATGAAAATTGCCCCTAGTTCTTTGAGTTTTGCTTTGAGAAGATCCTTTTCATGGAAATAGGGCGTTAAATCTAAAAGAGTCAGTTTGAGATCAAGGTATTCCAGGCTTTTCATATCACTAGCTATATGTCTTTGCTTACTTGCTTGATCGGCATATGAAAAATCTAACGCATTGGATACATAGCCAATCGTTTTGCCAGGTGTTAGCTCGACAAGCTTTTCTGCTTTGTTACCAATTTGTAGGAGGAAAGATAAAATTTCATTTTCGCTCAACACTCTTTGGTTTAGGACATGCTCTAGTCATTACTTCCCTATCCGAACCAATGATCAGTAAATCGCACATTCCAACAAAGAGTCCCGTTTCAACTACTCCAGGTAAATTAATTAGTGCCTGTTAGAAAACTTAAAAACCATTTCAGGGGTAGAAATCGGGGTAATTTTCGGAGAATTTCAGTGACGAATCTTAGGCTGAATTAGTGGGCTAACACGAGAAAAAGGGGTATATTTAAGTA
>JBCCIX010000499.1:0-3510 GCA_039028075.1 Bacteroidota bacterium
CTGTCGGCATTAATGAACTTGATTCTGAAAAACGGATCAATACCTGTGGTTTCCAACTCTTGATCTTCACAAGAAGTGGCCAGGTAAAACATGGGGAGTAATACGATCGAGAACACCAGTTTTCTCATCATGCTAAATTAGGGTATTGGTACTCAAATATTGTGCTAGTTTAATTCAAGTTTAAGTGTTGGGTAAAGCGGACGTAGATTCTCGGGTAGTCTAGACGCAAAAAACGCGCATGACCGCAGCTAGTTAAGGCTTTTTTGCAACGCAGAGATACCCCGAAAGGGCACCCCATATTTGTGGGTCTGATCTTGACTTAGCAACAGCCTTAAGGTTACCGTTAGATTGGGTCAACATTAAAAACCACTTTACTCGATTTTAATTGTTTATCGCTCAAAACCTCGAGAGCAGATTTTTGAATCACTGATTTTACCTTGGCAATATCAACACCTCTTCTCTCCAGTTTGATGGTAAGATTCATGAGATATTCATTACGTATTTTAGAAATAATAGGTTCTTCCGGTCCAAGTACTCTTCTGGCACCCAGTTGTTCTTTTAGTAAATTCCCGATTTTCTGGGAAGTCAGGTGCGAGAGGTTTTTGTCTTTATTTTTTACCGTTATATTAACGAGTCGCGTAAAAGGTGGATAAAAGTGTGCTTTTCTTTCTGCGATTTCCGAAGCATAAAACCCTTGATAGTCGTGGTTAATGATCTGGTTTAATAATCCAAGTTGCGCATTTCTAACCTGTATAATCACTTGACCTTTAGTACCTTTTCTTCCTGCTCGTCCACTGACTTGCGTCGTGAGTTGGAAAGTTCGCTCAAAAGATCTGAAATCCGGGAAGTGAAGCATCCGGTCCAAGTCAAACACGCCTACGAGATTAACATTTTCGAAGTCTAACCCTTTACTCACCATTTGTGTACCAACCAGTATATCGATATCGCCTTTTTCAAAGTCACCAATGATCGTTTCGTAGCTGTACTTATTGCGGGTGGTATCTAAATCCATACGCTGAATCCGGGCCTTTGGAAAAAGTAGCTGTAATTCTTCTTCGAGTTTTTCTGTGCCAAAGCCGACGGTTTTGAGCTCCGTTGAACCGCAAGCCTCGCACTCCTTCGTGGGCGGTTCTTTATACCCGCAATAGTGACAGACCAACTCATTTCTATATTGATGATAAGTCAGACTCACCGCGCAATTTTCACATTGAGGTATCCATCCACAATTTTCACAGGAAATATAAGGACTATAGCCACGCCGGTTTTGAAACAGAATTACCTGTTTGCGGTTCGCTAACGTTGATTTAATCGCATCTACCAGTTCCATGGAAAATTCACCCTTTAACCGTTTTTTTTTGCGTGCTTTGATTATATCTGCGATATGGAATTCCGGTAGTTTACCTTCTCCATAACGTTCGTTCAGTTCCACCAACTGATACTTTCCTTCAAGAGCATTATGGTAGGATTCTACAGCGGGTGTAGCTGATCCTAGCACTACCTTAGCGTGGTGCATGGTAGCTAGTACCAGCGCGGTATCTCGTGCGTTATATCTAGGGGCAGGGTCATACTGTTTGTACGAGCTCTCGTGTTCCTCATCAACTACGATTAAGCCCAGATTGTCAAAAGGAAGAAAAACGGACGATCTAACCCCTACCACTACTTGAAACGTGCCGTCTACTACTCCTCGCCATACTTCCACTCGCTCGTTATCGGAAAATTTGGAGTGGTACACACCTAATTTATCACCAAATACCTTTTCTAGGCGGGTCACAATTTGCGTGGTCAGCGCAATTTCAGGCAGAAGATAAAGGACTTGAGACCCGCCTGCTAAGGCATCTTCAATGAGTTCGATGTAGACTTCTGTTTTACCGCTTCCGGTAATACCGTGGAAAAGTACCGTGCTATTTGCCTCAAAGGCCTCAAGGATTGACTGTTTTACATGGTGTTGTTCCCTTGAGAGCGTGACTGCGCGTTTATCGGTTTTCGTTGTTCTAAATCTCGAAATAATTACTTCAAAACTTTCTAAAATTTCTTTTTTAAGGAGTGTATTTAGTGATGACCCGGACAGACCGTTTGATTTAAACGTGCTTTTTAGGACACCAGCCTCGTTCAATTGTTTGTTTTCAAAAACCGGGCAATGCTGAAGGTAATAGAGTAAAATAGCTTCCTGTTTCGGTTTAGCCTTTAAGGTTTCAAAAAGCGCCTGCATGTTATCGAGATAGCCACGGGTTATGCGGATTCGAGTTTCTTTTTTAGGCTTGTATTTGTCTTTTACCTCTTCAAAGATCAGAATGGCTGATTTAGCCACTAAAGACTTGAGAACTTTGTAGATTGATTTCTGTTGAATCAGTTTTCCAGCCTCTGAATAGGACAGCGTAGAACCTCCTTTTAAAGCCACCAAAATGAACTGCTCTTTTTCGCTGAAGTCATACTCGGAGTCCTCCCAATCAAAGTCAGGATTCATCTGAATCTTTGACTCGCTATTCAATTTAAGACCTGCCGGAAGTGCAATATTGAGCACCTCACCCAATGTGCACATATAATATTCAGACATCCATTGAAGTAAGCGAATGGTAATAGCAGGCATTACCGCCTGTTCGTCCAGCTGTTCAAGCAGATATTTGGCTTCGTATTTTTCCGGCGGTCGATCGTGAAGATCTCCTATAATGCCGGTAAGTATTTTTCGTCGGCCGAATTGGACAATGACACGACAACCTACCTTCACAAACTCATTAAGTTCAAAGGGCACACGATAGGTAAACATGCGTGGAATAGGCACCGGCAGGATCACGTCGGCAAATAAGGTTTTCTTATTTGTAGTATTTTCAGTATTAAATTCAAGTTGTGACAAATAAAGACCTTTAACTGTGGTAATAAGTTTTCCCTCTGATTAAGTTGAATCCTTCAATCTTTCAGAACTAATTTAAGTAACTCCGTGAGTTCTTGGTGAAGTTTATTTGCTGACTTTTCGCGAACCTCTATCACACCTTACTTCTACACTTAAATAGTTCGTGATTATTTAGATCACGCCTAATTTATGCTTCTTCTGAACGATAAGTGTTCTTCTAAATTTAGAATATTTCAAATAAAGTAAGTAGTACCGTAAAGTGATCAAGTACTGATCTTAAATAGTAACCCTTAATAATACAAAAGGAGGAAGGTTTTAGCTAAATGCTGGTACTTAATAGTAATTTTCGCTGTATCTCAGTTAGTATTGACTCGTTGAAAAATCTATTAAACGAGTTCCATTCCAAATTTTAAATAAATCAAAACAATTAGGGAGCTGATTTTATTTCAAGCAGTTTTGACTTAATAAAATAAAATTCTGAGATTAGTAAAACCTTTGCACTCGGTTTCGAAGAAAAAGATATACAAACGTTTGCAAAGCTTTTTCCTAAGTCTAAGTCAATGAAAACAGCGAAATTATCTGATCTTAATACCGATGGCGAACAAAGAGTAGAAACTCAAATAAAGAGTCCTGGAGATAACGAGGAGATAATTTGGAATAGA
>JBCCIX010000500.1:0-3502 GCA_039028075.1 Bacteroidota bacterium
CCGGCGAAGGGGCCGATGGCAATGGCCGCCATGACGACCGGCCAGCCCCAGGCATCGGCCGCAACAGGCGCAGCCTGGTTTACGGTAGCCATTATTCCTTACACTTACAAGCATACCAATATTCATCAGTTAAAAGTGGGAGATACCGTAAATCTTGAATTCGATATCGTAGGTAAGTATGTCAAAAGATTGCTAAATGATTGATTTTTAAAGCGGCAGGCCTTTCACGACAAGCAAGTATCTAGAAACCAGTAACCAGCGATCACTCTACCCCCTGCACTAAACCATACCCCTACGCCCCTCAGCCCTTTGCTCCAAGCCCTCAACCCTCACCATAGATCCCCTTGAATTTGTTAAAATAAATTAGGGTAAACTTGTAGAACAGCAGTCCAAAACCAACTCCAATCATTCCGCCAACTAGGATATCTCCCGGATAATGCACACCTAAATAAATCCTGGTGTAGGAAACAATAGCGGCCCATAAAAATATCCATGTGATCCATTTGAATCGTGTTTTGAAGGTTAGGAAGAGAAAGGTAGCTAATGCGAAAGTATTGCCGGCATGTGATGAGGCAAAACCGAATTTACCACCTCGGTAACCATTAACGATATGTACTAAGCCTTCTAAAGACGGGTCTCTGGAGGGCCTAAACCGCTCAAAGAATGGTTTCATAAATCCTGAGCAAAGTTGATCCGTGGCGGCAATGGCCAGTATAATGCCAGTAATGTAGATGATGGATTTCCATTGGTATTCCTTGATAATGAATCCAACGATCAGCAGGTAAAACGGAATCCATACTTCTTTCTCGGATATCCAATACATAACCTGATCAAGCCACGGTGTGTGCCATCCGTTTAGCCAAAAAAAAGCTTCTTGATCTAATGTTAAGATATACTCAATCATTAAATAATTTTAAACGATTATCAAAGGTAATTTCTTCACAGGATAATAGCCTGATTTGAGCCACATCTCGATGAACCGGATTAAATAAATAGTTGAACTCTGCCGAGGATTGAGCTGACGATACTTTAAGTAGTACGGAACTGGATTTTTCTATCCATAGCTTGGTAATTTGCTTTAGTTCGTCAGGATGCGGATAAGATGCCCAATTTTCTGGTAGTTCATTTTGAGATAGTGTCTCGACCAAAATGGTATCTTCGACATGCACCGTTATCAAACACATCTTTTTGGATAAAAAAGTAGAATTAGCCAAAATTTCCAATTTAGCTAGGGAAATGTGCTCTGAAAAATAAATGATCCTGGTGCCCTGATAATGCCATCGTCCCGGAGCATAAAGCCCGCCCGTCCCACTTAAATCTTTACTATATTTGCAAGAGTTTATCCGATACAGATACACAAATCATTCAACTTTAATAGGAGAGTCTAGGCGTTAAGAATATAAACCCCATTCTATGCGAGTGAGAATGTTCTTGATCTCTTGACGACCAATAGGTGAATGAAGCAGGTCTATAGGTTTGTAATTACCTAAGGCAGTGTTATTCATCCTTAACCAATCCCTAAAGTCATCTTCATCGTTAAAAACTTCGATACCCTTTGCCCATACCTCCGCCAACTGAACCGTACCCTCAGATTCCCGTTTATCCAGCTTTTCACCTCTTTTCAACCGTCTCTGCAGTGTGCTTTCCGATATTTCCAGCACCTTTCCCATATCACGATTTGTAAGCTTCATATGTTTTTGAAGGTGTTTTAAAACATTAATGGGTAAACCTATTTGGGTTAATTGTAAAAACTCCAGCATGTTATTGACTTTTACGCCCAGGGTATTCACCCCTCCTAAAAGATGTGTTATTAGTTGTAAAGAAGAATTCTGAGCAGAATACAAGGCTTCAGCATCTTGTAATTCAGATTGATTATGCTCAAATGAATATTTTTTTTCTGTCACATGACAAATATGAACATTATTTTTCGGAAATCCAATTAATTCCTCTACTCAAAAAGCTTAAGGTTTCAGCTTCTAAAGTTCCATTTTCAGGAGTATAATCATACTTCCAATGGGCTTCCGGAGGCATGCTCATCAAGATAGATTCGGTGCGGCCGTTAGTATCTAAACCGAATTTTGTGCCCTTATCCCATACCAGATTAAATTCTACGTAGCGCCCTCTTCGGAGTTTTTGCCACTCTTTATGCTGTTCTTCAAAAGGTTGATCCCCATACTTTCTCATATAGTGGCTGTATAGCGGTGCAAAGGCCGATCCCACATCCTGAACAAATTCGAAAAGGGCTTGCTTAGAACCTTTACCATCATTCAATCGGTCGAAAAAGATACCACCAATACCGCGCGTCTCATTTCTGTGTTTTAAAAAAAAGTAGTCGTCTGCCCACTTTTTAAACGTTGGGTAGTACTTCTCATCATGCTTATCACATACTTCTTTTAGCTGTTGATGGAAATAGTTAGCATCCTCACGGTTTATGTAATGTGGTGTTAAATCGATACCTCCGCCAAACCACCAGGTAGAACCACCCACACCTTCCGTTTCAAAGTAGCGTACATTCATATGAATAATAGGCACCCAGGGGTTATAAGGGTGTAGTACAATAGAAACTCCGGTGGCGTAGAAATCTGCTTTCTCCAGTTTTAGCGCCTCACTTATTTTTTCTGGTAATGCCCCTTCTACGGCGGAGAAGTTTACTCCTCCTTTTTCAATCACACGGCCATTGGTAATTACTCTACTGCGACCTCCTCCGCCTTCTGGTCTTTCCCATAGATCTTCCCTAAAACAGCCTGTTCCATCTGCGTTTTCCAAATCTTTGCAAATGGAGTCCTGAAGCACTTTAAACCAGTCCGTAATCCCTTCTTTATTCAGCATATGGCAAAGTTAGGTTTCCGGGTAAGAAGGAGCAAGCCTCAAGCATCCCAGAATTGTTCGACCTGTGCAAACAAGAAACTACTCATTTTCGTTAGCTTTGCAAACGATTGTTAGCAAGGTAAAACAAGAAGATGTCGGGTACTCTTGAAGTAGCGAAAACACCAAAAAAAATTGCAAAACCAAAAACCAAAGTAGACCGTGAGATTCTACTTAAAGCGTACCAACTTATGTGTACCGCCAAGTACATGGCGCAACTGTACGATGACCATAAAGAAGTGTGTAGTAAATACGTGCACAGCACTTCCAGAGGGCATGAAGCTGTACAGCTGGCCGTTGGACTGCAATTGAAGCCGCAGGATTTTGTATCTCCCTATTATCGGGATGAATCCATTTTGCTAGGTATTGGTATGCAGCCTTACGAGTTGATGTTGCAGCTCCTAGCCAAGGATGATGACCCCTTTTCCGCAGGTAGAACCTACTATTCCCATCCTTCTTTGGATAGAGATGGTTTTCCTACTATTCCCCACCAAAGTTCGGCTACAGGTATGCAGGCGATACCGGCTACAGGTATGGCTCACGGACTACAATATTTGGAAAGTCAGAAATTGTTACAGCATAAAGATAAACCGGTTGTACTGTGCTCCTTAGGCGATGGTTCTGTGACGGAAGGTGA
>JBCCIX010000501.1:0-3495 GCA_039028075.1 Bacteroidota bacterium
AGATTATTTTTTCGCTTTTCAGCAATGATAGTCTAGCCTGAATTGGCAATGATCGAATGTCATGATTATCCCTCCCTTTCAGGGTTTGCCCAAAAAGCGGTGAGTTTAACACAGCTTTTTCCGTACCTAGATCAGATCAAAATCTATCGTGAGGGCCGTTTTCTACTCGTAGCAGTACTTATTTAAAGCGTGTAGTAAAAGTGTACCACCTGTTCTTCCTCGGTGGGTAACGTGGAACGATAAAAATCAATGGCATGATCATCCACTTTATCTGCTTGAACAAATACTTCTTCAAAGCCATGCTTGCGACAGAATTCACCGGTCGCCTTAATGAGCTTTCTTCCGACTCCTCTTCTTTGATGATCTCGGCTTACGGCCAGATCATAGATGTACGCCAAAGGTTTCTCTGAGTAATATTGGTCTAGTGTGTAAGCTGTGAGTCCACCAACAACCTCGTTCTCCATTCGCGCTGCGAAGACAAAGAAATTCTGTTTGGCAAGCGTATGTGCCAAGTGAGAGTTGGGTGGCATTTCGAAGTGGGACATTTCAAAAACGTCTTCAAAAAGGCGAATTACCTTTATTAAGGTTTGAATGTCTGTATTAGTCAATTTAGTAATACGTAAACTCATGGCGTAAAAATAGTGCGATTAGGATAGTTAGCGGCCTATTTCATTATTTTACATCTGCGGTAAGTACGGATCAACTTTTTTAAATCCTCCTAAGCCCCAATCCTACTTCTAACCATCTGTGATGCTTAGCGGCTTTCTTTTTATTAGTAAAGGAAAATGTAAACTCGGGTTGATCGTTACGACCTAAAAGAATTAGGTGATAAAAAACTAACTCGCCTGACCAAGTAGGGCTAACCCCGTTGACGGTGTTCGTCACCCTTTGTTTTTTTGACGTAAATGTTATACCGGATAGCGCGGGTAAGGCATGCCATTCGCCAAACTTGTAGCCTAAAAAAGAGGTATATTCCTTGAACTGTTTATGGGTAAAGTTTATCAATGTACCGCGGTAGTAGGAAACAATGCGTGTACCTATAAAAAGCAATACTCCACTTAGCCAATACACGGTTTCAAGGGGTACTTGGAGCTCAAAAAGAAAAGGAGAGAGGAGAATAATAAGCCCACAAAAGGTCAGTATCAAGCCTAAAAAATGAGGACCGGAGTTAAAGCTTCGACTTTTGAAATTATAGTATTTCATGTTAAGACTGCAAAACTAACTTTTTGAATGCTCACCACCTCCCGAGTCGAAGTTTAATTCCGAGAAGGCCTCAATTATTTGAAAAACACAACTAATATTTCGCTTCAACGTATCAATACTACAATTAGTATATTGATTAAATATGAGTAATTCACAATACTACATTTAGGTAATCGATGAAAAAATATCAACTAGGAGAATTCGAAGAAATCGTACTTCTAACCGTGGGGGTTCTTTATGATGAAGCCTATGGCGTGGCTATTAAGGAAGAGATTGAAAACCGTTTGAAGCGCAAGGTTAGTGTCGGGGCTATGCAATCTGCACTAAGAAGAATGGAAAAGAAAGGATTCATTAACAGCCGCCTGGGAGAAGCTAATACGCTAAGGGGAGGTAAGCCCAAGCGCTATTTCACAATCACTGCGTATGGCCGCGACGCCTTAAGATATTCACAAGACGTTCGTACAACCTTATGGAATGATATCCCAAAAGTGGCGCTCGACCTATGATCAAACCTATCGCTGATGCCCTTTTCCGATGGTACTGCCATCCGGAGTATTACCCTGATATTCAGGGTGACCTCGAGGAATTATATGCCGGACACCTTAAGGAGCAAAGCCGGTTTCCTCAACTTAAATACGCCATAGATGTACTCTTACTCTTCAGGCCAGCATTGATGAGGCCATTATTTAAAAATTCAAACTCAAATACCATAGCCATGTTTCAGAATTACTTTAAAATTAGCTTAAGGACCCTTGGTAGGCACAAGATGTTTACCGGTATTAATGTGGTAGGGTTGGCCATAGGCTTAACCAGCTTTCTGCTTATCAATGAATACATTCGGTTTGAAAAAAGTTATGATAGTTTCTATAAAGATGCTGATCAACTTCACCGCGTATCCTATCTAAGGCTCAATGACAGCGGAGAAGTAGTCGATAAGGATGCCATGGCTTCTTACTTGACTGGAAGTGTTTTGAAAGAAGAAGTTCCTGAAGTGCTGAATTACACGGTAACACAGAAGTTTGATGAGATTACCATTCGGCGTGGCCAAAGTTTTTTCAAAGAACAGGGTATTATTTCAGCGGATTCTAATTTTCTATCCCTCTTTACCTATGAGGTCATTTATGGATCCAAAGCCACCATGTTCAGCGAACCCCTGTCAATAGTAATGACCCAATCAAAAGCCCTAGCTTATTTTGGTGATGTAAATCCGGTGGGCGAGACCCTACAGGCGCTCTCACCGTATAAAGCTGAATTGAAGGTGACGGGAGTAATTGAGGATGTTCCTAATAATACTCATTATGATTTTGACATCTTACTTTCGGATAAGACCCTGGCCGATGCTGATGACTATGAAAACTGGAATTACAATAATTATTATGTTTTTCTTAAGCTCGAAAAGGGTGCTGATATTGACATAGTTGCTGAAAAAGCAAACGTCGTTTTTCGAAAATTTGAAGACGACGAAAAGGATAAGTTAGATATACATTCAGTACAGGATATTTATTTGAAGTCGGATTTTACCTTTGAACCTCAGGTACTGGGGAGTGAAAAAGTGGTCAACTTTTTGGTCATTGTATCCATTTTTATTTTAGTGGTGGCCTGGGTTAATTATGTAAACCTCTCTACAGCTATTGCCTTGGAAAGGGCACGGGAGGTAGGTCTTAGAAAAGTGGTGGGTGCCTTTAAACATCAATTGGTGATCCAGTTTTTATGTGAGGCTCTGCTGATCAACTTGATTGCCGCATGCGTGGCGTTTTTAGCCACTGAGTTAATGCTTCCATTTTTTAACCAGCTCATTGGTAAAACTATTATTGTACACGCTTGGAGTCACTTGCCATTGATTTACACGTTACTTGCTTTTTTCTTGCTGGGTACATTTGTCTCAGGTTTTTATCCGGCGTTGGTGTTATCCGGGTTCAAGCCTATTGCTGTAGTAAAAGGGAAGTTTCAGAACTCGCGTGGCGGTATTTTAACCAGAAAGATATTAGTAGTTTTTCAGTTTACCGTGTCTCTGGTGCTGATTGCGGGGACGGTTATCGTATATAAACAACTTCACTACATGCAGAACGCAGACCTTGGGATTTCGATAGATAAAGTAATACATATAGTAAGGCCTGATTCTAATGCCGAAACGGAAGAAGAACACGAGGCATTTATGAGCCGCTTCGATGCATTTAAAGATCGATTGCGTAGTCACTCCGCAATTGTCGCCGTAGGTGGCACCTCGAACCTACCTGGTGGAAATGCTACTGACATCAATTCTACCACAACCAGGACCCGAATTATCAACAT
>JBCCIX010000502.1:0-3479 GCA_039028075.1 Bacteroidota bacterium
CATCAGATCATCCGCGGCTAAAAAATAAGGTTCGTAATCGACTCCAACATCGATCAGAAGGCCAAAACTATCTGATTCAACCGTTGAATCCGGATCTTCATCACTATCGCAAGAGTGTAAGGCTAACGCGATTGTAAAACTTAGTAGAGTAGCTAAAAAGCTGTTTAATCGCTTGTTCTTTTTAGAATTTATCATGGTTTAGAATAGTTAAAGGTAATTATTTGAAATTTAGTTGGTATCGTAGTTTGGCTTGAAATGCTCTTCCAGGCCTCTGCAACAAGTAATTGTCATACACTTGCCTGTTAAGAATATTTGTAACATCAATTGCGGCAGAGATATTTTCGTTAGGGAACGTATAACCTAATCCAAAATCGAATACTAATTGAGTAGGGATTTCAGCTTTTCCGTCTTCCGCAAGACTTGGCCACCTTAAATAATAGGAATGAACATATCCACTTTGAAAATAAGAAAATAGCCGATCGTCATCTTGAATCGTATTTTCAAGCATGAGTTTCATACCTGCATTAGCAGTTAAATAAGGCGTATTTCTTAATCGATCTTTATAAGTGATATCTTCAATGGTGTTTCCATCTTCTCCTGGAGTGAATTTTTGGTTATTTCTTATATCCAGATAGGTTGCATTTACGGTAAATTCCAAGAAATCGCTTACCTCATGGTGAATATCTATTTCTAACCCTTTACCTAGTGTTTTATTAATATTCCTGTATTGTCCATCACCATCTGCCTCTATTACGGTAAAGAGTAACTGGTCCTCCGTATTGCGATAGAAAGCGCCTATTTCTACCTTTAGGGTGTGATTTAATCCCAACGAATAGTCACCTAAAACAACCCCTAAATTGGCATTCCAGCTTTTTTCTGGTCTGATATCAGGGTTATTCAGGATGAAGTTACCATTACCTAAAGCCTCGTCCGGATCCGGTAGCCTGATAGCCCTTTCAAAAGAAAGTTTTAGTAACGTTTCTGGTAGCAATTCATACGAAGTGGCTGTACCACCACCCCAATAAGAATTTTCATTGGAAGTTTCGAATGTAATGAATTCTGTATCGTCCTCACCATCACCATCAATATCTTCTGTGATCCATCCTTCGTCAAAAATCGTTGCATTGAATCGATAATGTTTAGCAAAGAAGTTTAAGTCCAACTTATCTTTGAACAGTTTATTTTGTAGCGTAAGTCCGATAAATTGGGTTCGCAACGACTGAGGGTTTTGTAAAGAAGACCTAAAATCACTTGGGAATTTTTCATTACCATCCCTTTCCACGTCTTTGTATAAATAGTTAATCCCAATTTTAGAACTTGCACCTACAGCGTAGGTAGCATTAACCCGAGATATTAATGATTCTTCTCTAAGCGTAAATTGAGAACGCAGATCCTGGCCGGTAGTCTCACCATAACTGTCGTCCCAATTTTCAGGGGTACCACTCCAATCATAATCAAAATAAGAGGTATCTACCGTTGTTCCTTCTAGTTCTGAATAGGCACCAAAAAAATTAATACTTAGACCATTAACCAAAAAGTCCTCTTTCTTTAAGGTTATGTTGGGCATAAAAAAGTGTTCATTGTATCTAACATCGCCAAAAACATAACCCATCGTTTGAGCAGTTTGCAATCCCCTTTCTAAATCAGATGCCACTAAACCAATGAATAATTGGTCAACCCATGGAGTATTTGTGAAACCAACATCTATTTTTCCGTTAATCGTCTCAAAATCATCATTAAATCTTCTTGCGGGGTTTTCCCGAGTGTATTCAATAACTTTCCCGGTATTACTGTCTTTATCTAATACCCCGGTTCCCCATACTTTATAGTCATTATCCGAATAATTATAAAAAGCAGAAAAGCGGGTAGTAAATCCTGAGTTTGCCCGTCTTTGAAATTGAAGGGTAGCTTGATGGGTTCCGAATGATCCAATAGAATAAGACGCTTCAATGAAATTTTTATAACTCTGGTTACTTATTAGGTTAATGGCACCTCCCAAAGCATCAGAACCTAGTTCTGCAGGAACAACCCCTTTATATATTTCTACTCTTTGAATGAGAGATGTAGGTATATTATTAATAGAATAAGAAGAACCGAAATAATCCATAGGAATTCCGTCAACAAAAAAACGGACTGAATTACCCGTCATACCATCTAATGAGTAGATAAAATCAGAACCCATACCTCCTGACCTTCTCACTCTGACACCAGCCGTTCTATCCAAAACACGGTTAATGTCAATACTTTGTGTATGGAGCGACTTCATTTCTATCGCTTCCACGCTAAATCCCTTTAGCTCAATCAGCGCAGATTCAGCTTCACTTGAAATAACAACTTCTTCGAGTTCTTCTGTGCTGTTGTTTAAAAGAACTTTTCCGATGTTTTGATTAACATCATTGACTTTAACCTTTTGCTCCATTTCTTCAAAACCCACGGAGCTGAACACGAGGGTATAAGAACCTTTTTTATTCACTCTTAAGGTAAATTGCCCATCTTCATTAGATACAACACCTTTATTCATATCTTTAATCGTGATTGTACTAAAAGGAACAGACTCTCCGGAATGAGATACAACCTGACCTGTAATTTTAAATGTTTGAGTAAACACGCAGTGACTAACGATCAAGAATAAAATTGATGGTACTATGCTTATCTTCATTCTGTATGTTGGTAAATAGTGTTTAAAAATGACCGTTTCTTTTAGCTAATTACTCTCGTTTTGAATAGGCTTTTTAATCTTCTGCTTTCATCCGGGCTAAGTTTTCTTCTGGTAAACCCATTAATGATTGAGTGAATTTTTCCTTTGCTATCCTCATACAGGATGAGATTGGAGTTAGGTTTCATTATAACTTCATCAGAAAAACCCTGCTGACATGAAGATGCAACACTGATATTTATTTCATTCTCTCCACGATTGAATACAATAGAATTTCCACAGAAAATCATGTCTGCTTTACTTCCATTTTCTACAGCAATGGAAGACATAATTCCACTCTCAATAGCGTTGAATTGTACAGAGGATGGTGAAATATCGTGGGATTCAATATCACGAGAAATGTGATATAATGAAACCGCAGAAAGTATAATCAAAGAAACGGATGCGGCGTATTTAAATAATTGTGAGGAAATAGGTGTGAACTGTTTGCTAGATGATCCATTTTCCATAATGGGAATATCCTGGCTTAACTTCTCCCATATCACTTCTTTTTCTACCTCAAATTCATCTTCCGGCATTTGCGAGTAATCTATCTCCTCATCATAATCCGAATAAAGCCATTCTTGAACGGTATCTTTTTCTTGTTCTGTGCATAGCCCGCTATCGTATTTTCTCAGCAAGCCTTTGGTGATCTTAGACATAGTATAGGAGTTGTTGTGTTTGTATGGTTAGTCGCACAACTCTCCAAATAGTATTAGTCTAAATGGGATTTTTTTGAAAAAATTCAGAAAACCTAAATCACTTTCTTCGAAACCTCTGAAAA
>JBCCIX010000503.1:0-3474 GCA_039028075.1 Bacteroidota bacterium
CCTGTGGGCGTAGGTCTTTTTCTCTCTGGCTACTAACCAAATCATGACCCCTGAAAGGATTACATAACAAGTGGCTAATGCCAACAGGAAATAAACCGTTTTCATAAAATATCCTCCGAACGTGGCATAGTGGATTTTTTTGATCAACAATCTTGGGTAATAAGCATAGCTATGTTTTTCTAGTGGATTATGCTTAATAACTGCGCCATCAGATAAGCGATATTTCGTACTTGTACTATTGGCAAAATGACGTTGCTCATCCATGCTGATCGATACATTTACTGATGCATTTGTTTTGCCGTAATTTGACAAATTCACACCAATACCTTCAATTTCACTTAGCTCCAACTCGGCGACCGTTTGCTCGACTAATCCGTTAATAGAAACAGCCTCATTGGATGGTTTGCTTTCAATATTAGGCGACTCCTCTTTGGGATATATCAGTTGACCGATCTCTTGGGTATTACCATCCAATACCAGAAGCATAGGCAGGTAGGCAAATACCACTATACCTAAAAAAGCCCCGGTCACTCCATACATCAACTGAAAGGGTAGACCGATCATGCCAAGGGCCGTATGGCCATCTGTCCAAAGGTTTTTAATACTTGACTTAAGCCGGAACGTGAAGAAATTTGATACTATTTTCTTCCAATGAATGATGAGCCCAGTGATAATGCTAAAAACAAGAAAAAGGCTTACAAGGCCAGCAAGGAAAATTCCTACTGTAGGTATTTGTTGGAAAAAGTGAAGATGGTACAAAAAAGTGCCTAAATCACTATTCTTTACGGAACGCTCCTTGCTCTTTATCTCATAAGTAACTGGGTCAATCAATAGATATATAGCGGCATGGGCCAAAGAGTCCTGTTTTGTGATAGTCCCATTCTTAATTTGAAGACTGTCGAAGGCCAGAGGACCCGAGTTTACGGATATTTCACCTCTATCTAACTGGTGCCTTCCCATAGAAATAGACCTTCCCTCTAACTGATAACCTTCCTCTTTGACAATATTCAATACTCGTTCATAATTTTTAATAGGACTTACTTCCGCTTTCAGATCGTGTTGCCAATTATTGATTTCTTTAAGAAATAGGGCATAAGCCCCCGCAAGAAAACAAACATAAATACCTATGCTAATAGCGATTCCACTGACGGTGTGGGTATTGAAAAAAACATTGTAATTTCTTTTATTTTTCTCCATAATCTACCGGTTGATTACTTTCCGACGTAAAAAACGATAAATGACACCATTGAAATACTTGCCAATACAGCCCATGAAACCCATGGCTTTTTAATCCAGTACACCAGGCACATCAGCAATGGCCACAGGATGTAAAATGAGTAAGAGGTAATAACCAAAGCCACTCTATTTTCGAACAATAGTGAAAGTGGCGTATGCATGATTATACAAGTCGCTAGTGTACCTACAATCGCAGCAAGTACTTTGCTTGTTCTTCCAATGCGCGTTTTTAATAGGTATTTTTTGTTTGCTGGCATTGCGCTAAAGGATAAATTCGAGGCACATAGTGACCACAAATGGAATGACTACATAAGTGAAACGGACTTTTGCAAAAGCACCTAGTATCGTAATTGTACTTGCGAGTAATGCCCACAAAACAATACCGCCGATTATGCCGTTGGTCGATCCTAACTCTTGACTTAGTATGATCGTCCCAAGGACAAAACATAAACTACTCAGTACAAAGCAGAGCGGTTGATGTTTTGAAAGCCATTGGTTCAAGTACAGTGCTTGTTTTAAGGAAGGGGAGTATTCTATTCTACTTGACTGTGTATAGAGCAATAAAATTGAAACCATGTGGAATAGAATACTTAGGCTGAACATACTATTCTGTAACCGTTAATTTTACCAAAGCCGACGGTTTCCCTCCTTGTAATTCAATTGCTTTAACTACTTCACCTGTAACAATGTCATAAGTGTAATAGCCTTGGAAATCGGCATTACTTATAGGGTAGTATGCCAAGCCATCAATGACTTTTGCATTTTCCAATGTCCCAGCAGCAAACCCACTAGATGGAATATCTTGAACTTTAAAGCCTTCTCCGGTATTCATATCCACCACATAAGCATCAAAGTTTACTTCGAAAATCTGCGAAATATCAACAAGTTCATCAGATTTAAGCCGAATGTACATTATACCATCATGCACTTCCCCTGCAACTAATGCACCAATTGAGCCTGCCCCGGTACCTGGATCATCAATTACACCTCGAAAACCAAAGATGCCATTTGTGCCAAAACTCATATCGAAAGATGTTGTACCAGAGAGGATACGAGCGTATTCTGTAGAAGCAACGGGTAGTCCGGGTGCAGGATTTGAATCCTGTACTCTTATATAAACGTCACCATTATTGTCTACCGTTCCACCTTCCATATTGTATGCATTAGGATAAATAAGTAACTGCTCATAGGAGTCCGTATTTGTGTTAACAACGACAACAAAAGTTGAGTCATAGACAGAATTCCCACCAGCGTTCTGAAAATTTATCTGCGTAAATACATGATTGCCACTACCTATTACCGATGAGAGGCTAATGTTAGCAACAGAATTATTTACATATTGAGTGACTTCAGTCGGGAAGTCAACTTGTCCAGTTCTTTGCATGGCACTTGGATCAAAAGTTTGTAACGCCGTAGTACTCCTTGTTATGTCAACATAATATCCTTTCGTATTGCTTATCAAGCCGAATGCACCAGCAGAAGCATTGGAAATAAACCCATCGGCCTGTACATTTCCGTTATCGTTTATTGAGTACTTCTGAATCCCAGGGTCTCCCGACTGGTTAGAAGGAGCGTAAAAACCATCATTAAAGGCCACTCCACCGTTTCGTGTGAATGGACCTGCTACTTCCAGTGCATTTTCGAAGTTGACAACATTTACGACACCAGAAAACATCGTATCACTAGCGGTTATAAACTGCCCATCGCCAAAGGTATAAAGTAAATATCCTAGGGTTGTTTCCCCTGCTGGAGCTGATTCATCATCGTCCCCACAACTTGCCAATAAGAGTACACCTGCAAGAGCAAACCCTGTTATCACATTTTTCAAAGGCGGTTTAAACCTGCTCATTTTTCGGCTATTGGTAGGCCTTTTCATTTTATTTTCCATTTATTCTGTATTTAAGTTTAAGTCTAAAGTTTCGTCCTGGTAACTGTACTCTGAAGCCGTCGAACACTGGTATATCGAGTACATTATTAGCTTCGAGGCTTATCCAAAAAGGGAGTTTGTCGTATTTGTAGGTTAACCCAACGTCTAGTGTATGTTGAGCATTTATGATTGTTTTTGAGTCGATCTGATCTACCGAACCGAACAGCGGTGGTTCTAATTCTTTCGGACGTGCAGTAAGAAGATATTGCTCTACAAAACCATAATTAAGGTAAGCATCCCAATTTCCACTTAAAAAGAGTTTGGGATAAGTATAGCGCAAGCCAAGGTTGGAGAAGAAGTAAGGGATATTA